>JARGGE010000581.1 GCA_029210865.1 Trueperaceae bacterium | reverse complement strand
CGTCGATGGCGGAAGGCGTCCCGCACGAGCGCGAAGGTACGCGGATCCGGGCGCGCGGCCGGGTCGAGGTCGATGCGGACGATCGACGACGCGACCGTCGGCGGCGGGAAGAAGGCGCCGGGGGGCACGTGCCGGACGCTGCGGGCGCCGCCGTGGTGCGCGACCCAGAGGCTCAGGCTCCCGTAGGCAGGGGTGCCGGCCGTGGCCGCCAGGCGGTCGCCGACCTCGCGCTGGACGAGCACGACCGCGCGCCGGAAGCGCCCGGCGGCGAGCACGCGGGTCAGGATCGCCGTGCCGACGTGGTAGGGGAGGTTGGCGACGAAGAGCGCCCCCGGGGTGGCGGCGGCGTAGTCGACCGCGAGCGCGTCGGCCGCACGCACGTCGACGTGGGGCCAGGGGGCGAGCGTCTCGTCGAGGACGGGCAGTAGCCGCTCGTCGAGCTCGATCGTCACGACCCGCCGCGACCGCCGGGCGAGCTCGCGGGTGAGCGTCCCGAGCCCGGGGCCGACCTCCCAGACCTCGTCCTCTGGCACGATGTCGGCGGCCGCGACGATCGCCCGCAGCGCGGCCTCGTCGACCAGGAAGTTCTGGCCGAACCCCTTGTCGGCGTCGAGCCCGTGGCGCCGCAGCAGCCCGCGCACGACCCCATGCGCGGTCAGGGGACCGGGGGGATCGTGGGCCGGGACCGAATCAGCCGCCGACGACGCGTTCGGCGATGACGTCATCGAGGCGTCTCGTGGCCGCCGCGAGGTCGCTGTCGGTGACGACCGCGAGCTCCGAAGCCAGCATGCTCTTGGCGGTGTCCAGCACCTCGCGCTCGGTCGCGGCGAGCCCCTTCTCGACGTCGCGTCGGGCCAGCACGCCGATCAGGCGGGCGAGCTCGTAGGCACTGCCGCGGGCGAGCACCTCCTGTTCGGCGCGGTAGCGCGGAGGCCATTGCAGCGGCAGGTTCAGGTCGCCCGTGACGAGGGCGTCGAGGAGGCGGTCGACCTCGTCGGCGCCGATCGTGTGCCGAAGGCCCACCTCTTCGCCCATGCGCAGCGGCACCAGGACTTCCATGTCGCCTTTGACGAAGACGACCTTCAGGTACTCGTGGCGTTCGCCGAGGACCTCGCGGGTGGTGTGCTCCTGCACGACGCCGGCCCCTTGGGACGGGTACACGACGTGGTCTCCGACTTCGAAGGTCACGCTTGGCCTCCTGGCCGGCACGCTACCACGCGGTTCGGCGCGCTCCGCCGCGCACATCGCGTGCGCCGCGCACGTCGCGCACGTCGCGCCCACCGAGGTGGCGCCGGTCAGATGACCGTGAGCGCGAGCCAGTTCTGGAAGGTCGCGAACGCGACGACCGCGACCGCGATCGCGACGGCCGTCGCGCCGGCCGTGACGAACGCCGGCACCGGTTCCATGTCGCGGCGGACCCAGACCAGCGCCCCCGCGACCCCCCCGACGCCGCACGCGATGGCCAGGATC
>JARGGE010000580.1 GCA_029210865.1 Trueperaceae bacterium | reverse complement strand
CGAGGGGCCGATCAAGGCGTGCTCCATCGTCGTCGCGACCACGAGTCCCTCACGCGGCCCCAGGTCGGCGGCGAAGAAGAGGACGCCGTCGTTCACTGCGCCCTGTGGCCGCCCGAGGGCCGCCTCGAGCGACCGGGCGGTCGTCGCCAGCAGCGCGCGGAGGCCGGCCGCGCCCAGCTGCGCAGCCCGCGGCTGGAAGACGGCCTCGGGCAGCGCGAGGACCTCGTCGAGCTCGTCGCGGGGGCCGCCACCGGGGTGGTGCTCGACGTCGCGCCAGGCGTCCGCGCGCTCGCCCAGCTGCGCCTCCGCCTCGGCCCAGGCGTCGAGCGCCAGCCGGGCCTGCACGACGCCGAGCGCGGCGAAGCGCAGGCCGCGCGGCACGATCGACTCGGGCAGCAGGTAGGTGCGGGTCACCAGCGAGGTCCGCCCGCTCGCGGCGTCGTGCACCACCGCCGCGCCGTGCGCGGCGATCCGCAGCGCCTCGACGTGCGGCGCCAGCGCCGTGGCGTCGCCGGCCCGCCACACCGGCGTCTCGAGGGTGAGCCACCAGGTGTCCAGGTCGTCGACGGCGATCGGCCCCTCGGCCCGGACGTGCTGCAGCACGCCGCCGCCGGGCCACCAGGTGAAGCCGTCGGGCGTGCGGTGCGTCCAGGGCTCGTCGATCGAGAGCTGCCGGTGGACCACCTCGAGGATGCGCGCGCAGGTGGGCTCGGCGTGCAGCGGGGCGGTGGCGGGGAAGTCGGACCCGGTGCGGATGGGGTCGGGGTGCGGGTCGTGGGGCATGGTGGCCTCCGTGGACTGGGGTACCCCAGCGTCGCGCGCGGTGGGCGCTCGACTCGGTGGAGCGGGCGCACCGGCGGCGCGGCGCGCACCGTGCCCGTACCGACCGCGCGTGGGTCGCCACGGTACACCGGGACAACGTCAGCCGCGGGGCTCGGCGGCTGGCCGGGGCCTTGGCCCCAGGCGTCGTGGGCACGAGCCCAGGTGATCGTTCGAGGGACGACGCGCTCGGCGCATCATCGAAGCCATGGTCTCCGTCGCCGCACGCCAATGCCCGCTCCCGCCGCCACGTCGGAGCTTGACATATGTGACGTTCGTGCCCACAATCGAGGCACGAACGGTGGCACGATCATGCGCTTCATCAGCGTGCGCGATCTGCGAGGCAAGTCGGCGGAGGTCTGGCGCGACCTGGTGAACGAGCGGGAGATGGTCGTCACCAGCAACGGCCGACCCATCGCCATCCTCGCCGCCGTCGACGAGTCGAACCTCGAGGCCGCGCTGCGCGCCTTCCGTAGAGCCCGCGCGGCGGACGCCGTCGCCACGCTGCAGCGGGCGTCGGTGGCGCGCGGCGGCGACGATCTGACGCCTGAAGCGGTCGAGGCGGAGGTCGCCGCGGTGCGCGGGAAGCGGCGACGTTGAGGATCGTGCTGGACACCAACGTGCTCGTCTCGGGCCTGCTCTCGCCCTACGGCGCGCTCGCCGACGT
>JARGGE010000057.1 GCA_029210865.1 Trueperaceae bacterium | reverse complement strand
CCAGCCGGCGGTGAAGGGGCTTTCGGCGGCATCGACCCGCAGCGCCACGGTGCGGCAGACGAAGCGCAGCCCGGCGTTGCGCATCAGCGCCCCGGGCAGCAGCCCCGCCTCGGTGAGCACCTGGAAGCCGTTGCAGACGCCGAGCACGGGGCCGCCGCGCGCCGCGAAGGCGCGCACGGCCGCCATCACCGGGCTCTGGGCCGCGAGCGCCCCCGACCGGAGGTAATCGCCGTAGCTGAAGCCGCCGGGGATCAGCACGCCGGCCGCGCCGGCGAGGTCGGTGTCCGTGTGCCACACGAAGCGCACGGTCGCCCCCGTCGCGCGCTCGAGCGCGTGGCGGCCGTCGTCGTCGCAGTTCGATCCGGGGAAGCGGAGCACCGCGAGGTGGGTCACGGGTGGGGTTGGTCCATGGGTACGGGGTCGTGCCTCTCCCCCGGGGGTGGGCGCCGGGACGCGGACGGACGGGGCGGTGGACGGACCGGTGGGACCGCCGAGCGGCGCCAGCGTAGCACCCGACCGCGGCGGCTTCGCCACGCGGCAAGGCGCGCTGCTATACTGTGCGCTCGGTCCACCCCGAGGTGGCCGGTGCGTGCCGGGATGGCGGAACGGTAGACGCAGTCGACTCAAAATCGACCGGGGCGACCCGTGCGGGTTCGAATCCCGCTCTCGGCACCAGACGATCCCCTCGCGACGCGCGGGCCACCCCCTGCGCGCCGCCCGATCCTGCGCGTTGCGCGCACCCCTTAGGAGTCCCCATGTTCTGGCTCGTCCTCATCCCGTTCATCCTGATGTCGGCGCTGTTGACGCTCGTGATCCTGCTCCAGGAGCCCAAGCAATCCGGTCTGGGCGACGGCCTGTCGGGCGGCGGCGGGGGTGGCGTCGACTTCGGCACCCGGGGCGGTACCGCCGGCGGCCTCCAGCGCGTCACCATCTACCTGGGCATCGCCTGGGGCGTCTTCGCACTGCTGCTCCAGATCGTTCCGCGCTGACCACGGGCGCGTGCTCGGGCGCGCGTCGGCGCGGCCCGCCGGCATGAAGCGCCGGTGAACGGCGACCGGCGCGCGCCTCACCCGCGCCCCTCGCGCCACCGCGCCCGTCCTGAACGCACCTTCGCCGCCGTCCCGCACGCTTCGGGGCGACGGCGGCACGTGCTGGGTGACCCGTTCCAGGCGCCCCGGACGCGCGTCCACCACGCGGTTCGCGGGCCGCGGCACGAGCGGCCGAGCGGGCGCCGCTGGGCCCACGTTGCGTCACCCGCCCGTGCGCGGTAGCCTGTCGGTGTCGCACGAAACCGGGTATCGAGCGGGTCGCCGAGCCCGCCCGGACCCGGCGACATGCCGAAACCATCGGCGCACCCTTGGAGGTAGCATGAAGCGCATCCTGTTCAGTCTGGTCGCGGTCGCCGTCGTCTCGATGGCGTTCGCCCAGCCCTTCGTCTGGCCGAACGCTTGGACGGTCGCCGAGCCCGGCGAAGCCGTCACGGGCGGCACCTTCCGCGACTACTCGATCTCCGACCCGCGCACCTTCAGCCCCGTCGTCTCGGCCGAGCAGAACGCGATGATCGACACGATCGACCTCCTCGGCGCATCGCTCCTGACCCGCGGCCCCGACTCGGACGAGTGGATCGCCTACGCGGCGAGCGAGTTCAGCGTCAACGACGGCGGCACCGTCGTCGAGATGACGCTGCGCGACGGCATCAAGTGGTCCGACGGCAGCCCGGTGACCGTGCAGGACTACTACATCCGCTACCTGATCGAGACCGACGCCGACGCCCAGTCGAACGCGTACGACTCCTGGTTCCTCAACGAGCAGCAGATCCAGCTCGAGATCACCGGCGAGAACACCCTGCGCTTCACGTTCCCCGGCCCCGACCGCCTGGCCTTCCCGAACGCGGCGCTGCTCCCGCTCCCCGACAAGATCTTCGGCGAGGCGTACCGCAGCGGCGGCGCCGAGGCGGTCCGCGCCCTGTGGGGCACCGAGACGCCGGTCGACCAGATCCTGACCACCGGCCCGTTCATGCCCGTCCAGTACGCCCCGGGCGAGCGCCTGAACTTCGTCGCCAACCCGTACTTCGGTGAGTGGAACGTCGACGAGCAGGGCAACGCGCTCCCCTACCTCGCCAACTACAACATCACGCTGGTCGGCGACGCGGACGCGGCGCTCAACCTCTACATCGCCGGCGAGATCGACACCTTCGGGCCGCGCAACCTCGACGACATCGGCGTCATCAACGTCGCGATCAACAACGGCGACATCGACGCGGTCATGCTCGAGGACGTCGCCCCGGTGGCGAACAGCCAGTTCATCGTCTTCAACTGGAACCTCGCGAGCGACCCCGTCAAGCAGGCCACCTTCCGCAACCCGAACTTCCGGCGCGCGATGGCCCACCTGATCGACCGCGATGCGATCATCGAGCTCATCTACGGCGGCAGCGCCGACCCCATGTACACGAGCGTCTACCTGGTGAACGGCTACTGGGTGAACCCGGACGTCCCCACGTACGCGTACGACGTCGAGCGTGCGGTGGAGCTGCTCGCCCTCGCCGGCTACCGCAACCGCGACGCGCAGGGCTTCCTGACCAACGCCGACGGCGTGCGCCTGAGCTTCACGCTGGCCACGAACGCCGGCAACAACCAGCGCGAGCAGATCATCCAGATCTTCGCCGACAGCGCCCGCGAGGCCGGCGTCGAGGTGATCACCACCCCGATCGACTTCAACCTGCTCGTCGACCAGCTCTTCTCCACCGGCGACGACCGTCCGTTCGACGCCATCCTGATCGGCCTGCGCGGCGGCAGCCGCGACTGGCCCTTCGGCGACAACGTCAACCTGTGCACCGGCGGTCTGCACATGTTCAACACCTCGGGCTCGTGCATCGGCGCCAACGAGACGCTGGTCGACCAGCTGACCAAGGTCGGCCGCCAGACGCTCGACACCGAGGCCGCCCGCGAGATCGGCTTCCAGATCCAGCAGGCCGAGGCCGAGCAGTCCGCGCTCCTCTACACGGTCAGCCCGCGCGCGCACTACAGCTGGCTCACCGACGTGCGTGGCGAGCACCCCGTGGAGTTCCTCAACCCGCTCCTGGGGTCACGCGAGCTGGCGCTCACCTTCAAGGCGCAGTAACGCCCTCTCGGGGCCGCCCCTCGCGGGCGGCCCCTTATCTTCCTTCGGCAACGCATCTTCCCTCGGCAACGCCGCCGGACGATCGGCGCGGCGCTCTCCGACCCCCTATCCTGGAGACGATCGGTTGCTTCCATTCATCGCCCGACGCCTGTTCCACCTGATCCCGACGTTCATCGGCGCGACGATGCTGGCGTTCCTGATCAGCCAGCTCGTCCCCGGCGACTTCTTCGCTACCAAGGCCCTGGAACCGAACGTCCGGCCCGAGACCATCGAGCGGCTGCGCGCCCAGTACGGGCTCGACCAGCCGATCTACGTACAGTACGTGCGCTGGGTCGCCAACATCGTCCAGGGCGACCTGGGGCTCTCGTTCTCGTCGAACCAGCCGGTGACCAACCTGATCACCCGGCCGATCCAGAACTCGATGATCCTGGTCATCGTCTCGATCGTCATGCTGTGGGCGATGGCGATCCCGCTGGGGGTCTACTCGGCCGTGCGCCAGTACTCGCTCGGCGACCAGATCGTCTCGACGGTCTCGTACTTCGGCCTGGCGATCCCCAACTTCTTCTTCGCTCAGGTGCTGATCCTGACGATCTTCGTCGTCCGCGGCTTCACCCGTGAGGCCTTCGACTACAACCAGGTGCTGCTGCCGGTCGCCGGCATGACCTCGAACGGCTTCGAGGACATGACGCGTTTCCAGCAGTTCCGCGACATCGCCTGGCACACGATCATGCCCTCCTTCGTGGTGGCCACCGCCGGCATCGCCGGTTTCACCCGCGTGCTCCGCGCGCAGATGATCGAGTACCTGGGCAGCGACTTCATCCGCACGGCCAAATCGAAGGGCCTCGGCGCGCGGGCGATCACCTACAAGCACGCGCTGCGCCCGGCGATCATCCCGTTCGTGGCGGGCATCGGCGGGCTGCTGCCGAGCCTGATCGGCGGCGCCGGGCTGGTCGAGATCGTCGTCTCGTGGCCCGGCATCACGCCGCGGCTGCTCGATGCGATCACCCGTCAGGACATCTACGTGGTGCTCGGTTTCCTGGTCATCTCGACGCTGCTCCTGATGGTGGGCAACCTCGTCTCCGACCTGCTGCTCGCGGTCGTCGACCCGCGGATCCGGTACTCGTGAAGGCGCCGCCGGCCGTCAAGGCCCCGAAGCACGAGCCCCACCCCGACGAGCACTCCAAGACCCAGGGGCGCATCGTCTGGGAGCAGTTCACCAAGCACCGGGTGGCCGTGGTGGGCGGCACCGTGCTCATCCTCATGTACCTGATCGCGGGCTTCGCCGGCTTCCTGGCCCCCTACGGCATGAACGAGTACCGGCGCTCGCCGGTCTCGGCCTTCGTCCCGCCGACCACCGTCCACTGGATCGATCCCGACACCGGCCGCCTGACGCGCCCCTTCGTCTACGACGTCACGCCCGATCGCGACCCGGTCACCCGCCAGCGCGTCTACGTCGAGGACACCTCCAAGGCGTACCCGATCCAGTTCTTCGTGCGTCGGCCCTCGCAGCCCTACAAGCTCTTCGGCCTCTTCGAGAGCGACCTGCGGCTCTTCGGGGTCGAGGAGCCCGCGCGCCTCTTCGTCTGGGGCACGAACAACCTGGGCAAGGACGTCTTCTCGCGCGTGCTCTACGGCGGGCAGGTCTCGCTCACGATCG
Organism: Trueperaceae bacterium; assembly: GCA_029210865.1. Classification (GTDB taxonomy): domain Bacteria; phylum Deinococcota; class Deinococci; order Deinococcales; family Trueperaceae; genus JAABTL01. The sequence goes on along the minus strand of JARGGE010000057.1, from coordinate 6,208 downwards.
GCATCCTCGCGGTCTGGGTCTCGCTGACGTTGGGCCTGGTGCTCGGCTCGATCGCCGGCTTCTACGGAGGCCTGGTCGACGACTTCATCATGCGCCTGGTGGAGGTGTTCGCCGCCATCCCCGGGCTCTTCCTGCTCATCGTGCTCGCGACGCTGCTCAAGGACCCCAGGAACCCGCTCGCCCAGGCCTTCGGGCTACGGATGGACTCGGCGCAGACCTTCCTGATGGTCGTCGTCGTGCTCGGCTTCGTCGGCTGGGGCGGGCTGGCGCGCGTCATCCGCGGGCTGATCCTGAGCCTCCGCGAGATGGACTACGCCCAGGCGGCCAAGGCGTTGGGTGCCAGCGAATCGCGGGTCATGTTCCGGCACCTGCTGCCCGCGACCGCCTCGTACGTCATCGTCGACCTGACGCTCGCGATCCCCGGCTTCATCCTCGCCGAGACCGGCTTGTCCTTCATCGGCCTCGGTCCGTCCGAGGTCGACACCGCGAGCTGGGGCATCCTGCTCCGCGACGCCACGGCACGCGGCATCAGCATCCAGTTCGTCCCGTGGCTGCTGATCCCCGGCATCCCCATCTTCCTGGCGGTGCTCTGTTGGAACCTCGTGGGCGACGGCCTGCGCGACGCGTTCGACCCCAAGAAGCGGCGCTGACCGCATCGTCCCCGGGTGCCCGAGGGCCGCTCCCACCGGAGCGGCCCTCCGCGTGGTGCAAGGCGCGGGCCGGAGGCTGAGGGCCGCGGCGCGCTCGGGACGGCACCGCGCCGCTGTCAAGGGTTTCCCGACTCGTGTAGGACACAGCAGGCCGGTGCGGTATGCTCCGAAGCCATGAGGAGCCACCAAGCGCATGCCTAACGAGAAACGATTGCTCGAGGTCTCCGGCCTCAAGACCTACTTCGACACCGACGAAGGCACGGTCAAGGCCGTCGACGGCGTCAGCTTCCACATCGACCGCGGCGAGACCCTCGCCGTCGTCGGTGAATCCGGCTCCGGGAAGTCGGTCACCAGCCTCAGCGTCATGCGCCTCATCGCGACGCCGCCCGGCCGCATCGCCGGCGGACAGATCCTCTTCGACGGCCAGGACCTGGTCAAGAAGAGCGAGCGCGAGATGCGGAAGGTCCGGGGGAACGACATCTCCATGATCTTCCAGGAGCCGATGACCTCCCTCAACCCCGTGTACACGGTCGGCGACCAGATCGCCGAGGCGATCGTCCTGCACCAGAAGGAGACCCCGCGCGCGGCGCTGCGCAAGGCGACCGAGATGCTCGACCTCGTCGGCATCCCCGAGCCGGCGAAGCGCGTCAAGAACTACCCCCACCAGATGTCGGGCGGCATGCGCCAGCGCGTCATGATCGCCATGGCGCTCTCGTGCAACCCACAGCTGCTGATCGCGGACGAGCCGACCACCGCGCTCGACGTCACCATTCAGGCGCAGATCCTCGACCTCATGCGCACGCTCCAGCGCGAGATCGGGATGTCGATCCTGTTCATCACCCACGACCTGGGCGTCGTCGCCGAGATGGCCGAACGCGTGGTCGTCATGTACGCGGGGCGCGCCGTCGAAGAGGCCGGCGTCGTCGAGACCTTCAAGGACCCCAAGCAGCCCTACACGCTGGGCCTCATGAACTCGATCCCGCGCGTCGACAAGGCGGCCGAGCACCAGGACCGCCTCCAGGCGATCCCCGGCAACGTGCCCAACCCGCTGCGCCTGCCCGAAGGGTGCGCCTTCCACCCGCGCTGCCGCTTCGTCGTCGATGCCTGCAAGACCGCGATCCCCGATCTCGTCGACGCCGGTAACGGCCACATGGTCCGCTGCATCCGGCACGCCGAGCTCGACCTCAAGAACGAGGTGGCGATGTGAGCGACGCCATGAAGAACGCCAAGGCCGCGAGCGACTCCGCGGCGACCGAGGCGGCCGCGACCGCGGCCAGCACGGCCACCGGGACCGAGACCGACGCGCTGCTGCAGGTCCGCAACCTCAAGAAGTACTTCCCCATCCGCGGGGGGGTCTTCTCGCGGGTGGTCGCGAACGTCAAGGCCGTCGAAGAGGTCTCGATGACCATCCGGCGCGGCGAGGTCGTCGGCCTGGTGGGCGAGTCCGGCTCGGGCAAGACCACCGCCGGCCGCGCGATCCTGCGCCTGATCGAACCGACCGACGGCGAGATCATCTTCGACGGGGTCGACATCGCCAAGCTGCCCAAGGCGAAGATGCGCGACTACCGCAAGCAGATGCAGATCATCTTCCAGGACCCCTTCGCCAGCCTGAACCCGCGCATGTCGGTCGGCGACATCATCGGCGAGGCGCTCACGATCCACAACCTCGCGCGCGGCAAGGCGAAGGAAGACCGCGTCGCCGACCTGCTCGAGCGCGTCGGCATGAACGCCGGCCACATGCGCCGTTACCCGCACGAGTTCTCGGGCGGCCAGCGCCAGCGCATCGGCATCGCGCGCGCGCTCGCGGTCGACCCCAAGTTCATCGTCGCCGACGAGCCGGTCTCGGCGCTCGACGTCTCGATCCAGGCGCAGGTCGTCAACCTGCTCCAGGACCTGAAGGAAGAGCTCGGCCTGACGATGCTCTTCATCGCGCACGACCTCGGGGTCGTCGAGTACATCTCCGACAAGGTGGTCGTGATGTACCTCGGCCGCATCATGGAGATCGCGCCCGCCAAGGAGCTCTACCGCAACCCGATCCACCCCTACACCGAGGCGCTGCTCTCCGCCGTGCCGATCCCCGACCCCACGATCAAGCGCGACCGCATCATCCTCCAGGGCGACATCCCATCGCCGATCAACCCGCCGTCGGGCTGCGTCTTCCGCACCCGCTGCCCGATCGCGACCGAGGACTGCAAGCACGTCGTGCCGCCGCTCGAAGAGGTCGAGCCGGGGCACTTCAAGGCCTGCATCAACCGCTGAGCGAGGCATCCTCGTGGCCGACGACCACCGTCCCCAGTTGAGCGCGCGCGACGTGCTCGCGCTCATCTGGGCCACGTACAAGACGTCCGCGCCCTACCTGCTGATCTTCCTGCTCCTGTTCTCGGCCGCGGTCTGGCTCTTCACCGAGGTCCTGTTCCGATGAGCCTGGGGCGCGCCGACGGGTCGAACCCCGACGGCGCCCCGGACGCGTCCCCCGAAGCGTCGAGCGACGTGCTCGGGGCCGACCTCGCGGGGCGACTGCAGGCCGCCGTCCTGGCCGCCTTGCCGGAGCGGCACGACGACCCCGATCTCGAGCGCTTCTACGCGCTGCTGCGCGACTACCCGGCCCGTGGCGGCAAACGGCTGCGAGGCCGCTTCGTCGTGGCCGCGACGGCGGCCCACGGCGGCGACCCCGAGCGCGCGCTGCGCCCGGCGGCCGCGCTCGAGCTCTTCCAGAACTGGGTCCTCGTGCACGACGACATCGAGGACGACAGCGACGAACGGCGCGGCGCCCCCGCGCTCCACCGGCAGGTGGGCGTGCCGGTGGCGCTCAACGTGGGCGACGCCATGCACGTCTACATGTGGGCGCTGCTGCTCGACCTGCGCGGCGACCCCGGCTTCGACGCGGACGCCATCCGCGCGGAGTTCGTGCGCCTCATCCACCGCACCGCCGAAGGGCAGCACCTCGACCTCACCTGGGTCCACGAGGGGCGCTTCGCCGTGGGCGAGGCCGACTACCTGCGGATGGTGACGCTCAAGACCTCGTGGTACACGGTCATCGGACCGCTCCGGTTGGGCGCGCACACCTCGGGGCGGACGCCCGACGCGGGGTTCGAGGCGCACGGCGCGCGCCTCGGGGCCGCCTTCCAGATCCGCGACGACGTCCTCAACCTCACGCCCGGCGCCACGATCGGCAAGGAGTTCGCCGGCGACCTCTACGAGGGCAAGCGCACGCTCGTGCTCGCCCACCTGTTCGCCCACGCGAGCCGGGCGGAGGCCGACGAGGCGATCGCGTTGCTCGCGCGACCGCGCTCCGCCAAGCGCCCGGAGGACGTGGCGCGCCTGCTCGCGCTCATCGACCGCCACGGCTCGCTGTGCCACGCCCAGGACGTGGCCGAACGCGAGGCCGCCGCCGCGCTCGCGGGGCTCCGCGAGGTCTTCGCGGCCCTCCCCGGCCGCGCGGCGGCCGACGCCCTGCTCGCGCAGCTCGCGACGCTCACCCAGCGCTCCGCCTGACCGCCGGCGCCCGCCTAGCGCCGCCCGGTATCCGCCCCGGCGGCACGCCCGGCGCGTGGCGGCGGCCGCCACCCTGATGCATGGACCTGCTGCGCGCGCTGCTCCCCTGCCCCGGCTGTGGTCGCCGCCCCAGCGGTCCGCGCGGGGCGTGCGCCGCCTGCTGGCATCGGTTCGTCGTGCCGCCGCCACCCAGACCCTCCGGCACGCGTCCGATCCACGGCCCCTGCGTGGTGGCGCTCGGTCCGTACCGCGGCGGCCTGGGACGCCTGGTCCGCGCCGCCAAGTACCGGCCCGACCGGCGGCTGCTACGCGCCCTCGGGACCGAGCTCGGCGTTCGGGTGCGCCGGATCGCCACCGCCGCGCGGCCGGCATCGTCCGCGTGGCTCGTGGTACCGGTGCCCGCCGACCCGCGGCGGGCCCGTCGCCGCGGCCTCGACCACGCCGCGCTCCTGGCCGCCGCCGTCGCCCGCGCCTGGGGTCCCGGCGCGACCGTGCGGCCGGGGCTACGACGGACGCGGCCCACCCGGACCCAAGCCGGTGCGAGCGACGCGGTCCGGCGGCGGAACGTGGCGGGCGCGATCGCCTGGCACGACGCGGTGACCCTCGCGGGCCGCTCGGTGCTGCTCGTCGACGACGTCCTCACCACCGGCGCGACCGCGCGGGCGTGCGCGGCCGCGCTGCATGCAGCCGGCGCCGGCGACGTGTGGGTCGCCGTCATCGCCCGCGCCCGCTAGCCCGTCCGTGTCAGAGCGCGACCACGAGGCCGGTGGCCACGCCGACCACGAGGCCGACCACCACCTGCGGGTACGTGTGCCCCAGGAGCGTCTTGAGCGCTTGCGGCTGGAACCCCTCGTCGAACAGGTGCGCGAGCTCCTCGACGAGGTCGTTGATCAGCTCGGCCTGCTGCCCGGCGGCACGGCGGATGCCGGTCGCGTCGTACATGACGATCGACCCGAACACCGCCGCGATCGCGAAGTACGGGTGCGCCCAGCCGTACGTGACGCCCACGGCGGTCGCGAGCGCCGCCACGGACGCGGAGTGCGAGGAGGGCATGCCGCCGGTCTCGAGCAGCCGCTCCGGCGCCCAGCGTCGCTCGGTGGCGAGGACGAGCAGGACCTTGATCGATTGGGCTGCGACGCTCGCCAACACCGCGGCGACGAGCGGCGTGTTGAGCAGGAGCATCATCCGCGGCGCCGCTCGGCCGCCGTCAGGGTGTTCTGGAGGACCATCGCCACCGTCACGAGGCCCGTGCCCCCCGGCATCGGCGTCAGGTACCCGGCCACGTCCCAGACGTCGTCGGCGACGTCGCCGACGATGCGATCGTCCACCCGGGTCATGCCCACGTCGAGCACGATCGCGCCGGGCTGCACCATCGACCCGGTGACCAGGCCGGCGCGCCCCACCGCCGCCACGACCACCTCTCCCTGGCGCACGACCCCTGCGAGGTCGCGGGTGCGCGAGTGCGCCACCGTCACCGTGGCGTGGCGTCCGAGGAAGAGCGCGGCCGCCGGCTTGCCGACCATGTGGCTGCGGCCGATGATGACGACGTGGCGCCCTTTGACGTCAAGCTCGTAGTGGTCGACGATCGCGAGCAGCCCCAGCGGGGTGCAGGGCACCAGGGCCGGCGCCCCCGACCACAGGCGACCAACGTTCATCGGATGGAAGCCGTCGACGTCCTTGGCGGGGTCGATCGCCTCGAGCACCGGCGCGGCGTCGAGGTGGTCGGGCAGTGGCAGCTGGACCAGGACCGCGTCGGTGGCGGGGTCGGCGTTCAGCCGCTCGATGGTCGCCATCAGGGTCGCCTGGTCGACGTCGACGCGCAGCACCAGGGTCTCCGCGTCGACGCCGACGCGCTTGGCGTAGCGCTGCTTCGAGCGCACGTAGAACACGCTCGCCGGGTCCTCGCCCACGCGTACGAACACCAGCCGCGGGACGTAGGGCAGTTCGGCGACGCGCGCGGCGAGCCGCGCGGCGACCGCATCCGAGACCGCGCGGCCGTCGAGCGGCTGCGCGCGCCGCGGTTCGGTCGGCGCCGCGCTCACGCCGCCCCCTCGACCGCGAGC
>JARGGE010000579.1 GCA_029210865.1 Trueperaceae bacterium | reverse complement strand
GGTGACGCCCTCGGGCGCCGCCGCGCGCAGCCGCGCCTCGAGCGCACCCGGGTCGAGCCGAGGATCGTCGAGCGCCTCGCGCCAGGCGGCGAGCACGGCACCGACGGCGGCCGCGTCCTCATGGACGAACTCCACGCGCGCGTCGCGGAAGCCCGCGGCGCGCCACCGCGCCCAGTGCTTCGCGGCGACCTGCGCCTCGGCGCCGAAGACCGTGTTGCGGCAGCCGACGTCGGCGAGCACCGGGTGCAGCCGCCCCTGGCCGTCGCGCAGCGCGACCCGGTGGGTCTCGCAGGGGTGGCCGCAGTCGCGGTAGTCCTTGCCGTCCGAGAGGAAGCGGCAGAAGACGCAGTGCTCGGTGTGGAAGACGGGCAGGTGGTGGTGCACCACCACCTCGAGCCACCGCGGGTCCACGGCCTCCGCGAGCCCCGCCACCTGCACCGCGTCGAGGTCGTACGCGGGCGTGAGGGCGTCGCAGCCGGCCGCAACGAAGGCGTGGGCGGTGAGCGCGTTGGCGGCGTTCAGCGAGAAGTCGCCGGTGACCTGCGGGCGGGTGCCGTCGGGCAGCGCGGCCAGGTCGCGCAACAGGCCGGCGGAGCGCACGAGCAGCTCGGCGTCCAGGTCGGTGAGGAAGCGCACCACGTTCTGCTCGGCGGGCTTGAGCACGCGCGGGCTGGCCACCCGCACCCGCAGGCCGGCGGCCCGGGCGCGCTCCACCGAAGGGCGCAGGCCGTAGAGCTCAAGGTAGTCGAGGGTGACGCTCGCGAGCGGCACGCCGTCCTGGTGGGCGGCGAGCGCGGCCTCGAGCTGCTCGGGGGTGCGCACGAGCGCATGCAGGCGCGAGGGGGCGTCGGTAGGCACCGGCTCGGTGGCGGCGCCCAGGCCGGAGCGGGCAGCCTCCAGGGCGCCCGCATGCGCCCCGCGGTCGGGCCGGGCCGCCCGGTCGGCCGCGAGCTGCGCGATCAGGTCGCGCCGCAACGCGTTGAGCGCGGACACCGGCGCGAACGGGACGCCCTCGAGATCGAGCGTCAGGTCGCCCAAGTGGAACGGTGTGCCCCCCAGGCGGCCGAGCTGCGCGTGGGCGGTCGCGTGGTCGAGCGCGCGGTTCGAGGCCGGCTCGAGCGGCGCCTCACCCACCGCCACGGCGGTCTCGCCGCGCGCCGTCGTGGCGACCAGGACCAGAGGCGCCCCCTCGTGGGCGGTGAGCGCGAGCGAGAGCGCCTCGGTGCGGAGCGGCTCGGCGGCCTCGGTGAAGCGGCGGGCGCGCGCGGTCAGGGTCGGGTCGTCGCTGCGCCACACCGCGTCGCCGGGACGGACGAAGCAGAGATCGACGTCGCCGCGGCCGAACGCGAGGCGCCAGCCGTCGCGGACGGCCGCGACCTGGTAGACCCGTCCCCCCTGCTCCGGGAGCGCCGGCGAGCGCCGGTGGGCGGCGTCGAACACGAGCCCGTCGCCGGGCTTGGGGGCGCGGCCGGCGGCCTCGGCGGCCGCGCGGGCGGCCG
>JARGGE010000578.1 GCA_029210865.1 Trueperaceae bacterium | reverse complement strand
CGCCCCATGACCGAGAAGAACGCCGCCATGCCCACCAACCAGTTCGCGAGCACGCCCGAGAGCACCAGCCGACCCCAGGCCCCGGCGGTGCCGACGTCCGCGTAGGCCATCTTCTTGGCGACGAAGCCGGTCAGCTCCTCGACCATGCCCGCCGGGAACACCTGCGCGACCGCGAGGGCGCTGCCGAGGAGGAAGGCACCGAGCAGGTTGCCGACCCACGCGAGCGCCCAGAAGCGCGCCACGCGCCGCCACGAGCCGGCGCGGTGGAGGAGCACGGCGGGCAGCACGACGTTCGCCTCGGTGAACAGCACGGCGTCTGACAGGATGACGAAGAAGAACCCGGTGGAGAAGCCGAGCCCGGCCACCAGGTCCTTGGCGCCGGGGCTGGTGAAGCCGTCGGCGAGAAGCGTCGAGAACAGCGCTCCGGCGGTGATGAAGCCGCCGCCGAGAACCGCGAGGAGCAGCACCCGGAGCGGGTCGAGGTGCTCCAGTCGGCGGCGACCCGAGGCGGCCATCGCGCCCATCACGCGCTCCGCCGCCAGGTACTGGTGGGGCGGGTCGGCGACCTCGTCGCGCATGTCGGGGGCGTTCATGGGGACCTCCAGCGGGCGGGGTGGAGCCCCGCGCGTCGACGCCACCATGCGCCGTCGCCGCGCCCGCGTGGGTCAAAGCGTTGACATGCGGGCGCCTCGGGCGCCGCGCTCGGCACGTGTCAAGCGTTCGACGGCGCGACCGCGAGCGGCGACGGTAGGGTCGCGACATGGCCCGCATGCGCCTCCGCACCCTCGTCGTCGTCGCGGTCTGGCTGGGTGCGGCCGTCGCGCACGGCACCGTGCCCGAGCTGCCCTTCGGCACGAACCCCGACCCCGACCTGTGCGGCATCCCCGTGCCGATGGGCGACGGCTTCGAGGGCGTCCTCCACGCGACGTTCGACGGCGTCGTGCAGGAGGAACTCGTCCATCTCGTCGATTCGCACCTCCGCGCCGAGGTGACCGGCCACGTGCCGGCCGGGTCGCGGGTCGAGGTCGCGCTGTTCCAGGAGAACCCCGAGCTCGACTTCTACTTCGTGCGTTGGCACGGCCCCGATGGGATCGAGTCCGGTTGGGTGCCGGCGCCGTACCTCGACGTCGCGGCGGAGCCGCGCTGACCACGCCCGCCGACGCAGGGTCGAGCGGTCCCCGGGTGCGCGTCCCAGGGGATCCGCGTGAGCCTGCGCGCGAAGGCGGTGCTCGTCGCGGTGGCGATCGCGCTCGGCTTCATGGTCGCGCAGTACCTGGGGGCCGCCCTGTTTCTGTCGGCCGGCTTCGAGCGCGTCGAGCGCGACGCGATGGAGCGCAGCGTCACCACGTTCGAGGGCCACATGCCCTTCGAGTTCGCCGTCGTCGCCGAACGCTTGGCGCCCCTCGCGCCGCTTGAGGACCTCGGGGCGTTGGTGGACGCCGGCGACGCGGCGGGCGTCGCCGGCGTGGTGGACGCGGCGGCTCTCCAGGACGCGGGGTTG
>JARGGE010000577.1 GCA_029210865.1 Trueperaceae bacterium | reverse complement strand
AGTGGCGCGCTGCCGTCGACGCCGCCAACCCGGGGCTCGACCTCGCCGGTGCGGCGGCCGGCCTCGGGCGCGTCGTCCGCGCGCTGCACGCCGAGCGCGCCCGTGCCGTGGCGGACGTGGCCGCCCTCCTGGGCGAGGCCCCGGCCGGGCCAGGCCCCGCGTGAACCTCACCCGTGACGAATGGCGGCAGATGCTCGGCCTCCGGGCCGACGAGGCCCCGGTGGGCGTGGTGCTCGAGGGCACCTGGTGGGAGCAGCGCGCCACCGCGGCCCGCACCGCGCTCCTGGAGGACGTGCGACCGCTGGAGGTGCCCGGCTACGTCTTCGGGCGCTGGCACGGCGTGCCGCTCGTGTACGCGTGCGCGTACGGCGCGCCCAAGGTGGTCGAGCCGGTCCACGCGCTGGGCTCGGTGGGCGCGCGCCTCGCCGTGCAGATCGGCTCGTGCGGCGGCCTGCAGCCGTCGGTCGCGACCGGCGACGTCGTCGTGCCCGAGCGCGCCGTGATCGGTGAGGGGGCGTCCGCCTACTACGGCGGCTTCGGGCTCGCGGTGGCGACGCCAGCGCTCGTCGCGGCGGCCCGGGCGGGGCTCGAAGGACGCGGCATGACGGTCCACCAGGGGCTGCACCTGACGACGTCGGCGCTCTTCGCGCAGCCGCCCGACACGGTCGCGCGCTGGCAGCGGTCGGGCTACCTGGGGGTCGACATGGAGACCTCGGCGGTGTTCAGCGCCGCCGCGGCGATGGGGATGGAGGCGGTGAGCATGGTGTTCGCATGGGACGAGCTGCTGCGGGGTCGGAGCTTCCTGGCGCCCTTCGCGGCCGACGAGCAGGCCCGCCAACGCGCGGCGAACGAGGCGACCTTCGCCACCGCGCTCGACCTGATCGAGGCGGCCGCCGCATGACCTTCTCGATCCACGCCGCGCTGTGGAACCGCACCTGGGCCGACGACGTGGCACCGTTCGTCCGCGAGGCCGCCGACCTCGGTTACGACGCCGTCGAGGTCTCGCTCCTGGGCGACGACGCGGGCTTCGCGCGGGTCGCGCGCGTCGCGCAGGAGGCCGGCGTGCGCCTGACCTGCACCACCGGGCTGTCGGCGGCCACCGACGTGGGCGGCGCCGACCCGGCCGTCCGGGCCGCCGGTCGCGCCGCGCTCGAGCGGGCGGTCCGCTCGGCCGAGACGCTCGGTTCGCGGCTCCTGTCCGGGGTCGTCTACGGCGCCTGGGGGGTCGTCGACCCCGCCCGGCGCGAGGAGCGCCTGGCGCTCGCCGCCGAAGCCCTGGCGCGGGTCGCGCCGCTCGCGGCCGACGCCGGCGTCACGCTCGGCATCGAGGCGATCAACCGCTACGAGACCGACCTGGTGAACACCGCCGACCAGGCGCTCGCGCTCGTCGCGGCGATCGGCGCGCCCAACGTCGGCGTGCTGATGGACGCGTACCACATGAACATCGAGGAGAAGGACCCGGCCACGGCGCTGCGCCGCTGCGGCTCGCACCTGGTGCATCTGCACGTCGCGGG
>JARGGE010000576.1 GCA_029210865.1 Trueperaceae bacterium | reverse complement strand
CGCCAGGAGACGCTGGCGATCGTCGCCGCCGACTTCGCGGCCGCGGCCGAGGCCGTGCAGGGGCGGACGCGCGACCTCCTGACGCTCTTCGAGGTCGACCGCAGCATCCGTGCCGAGGGGAACCTGGCGCGGCTGCTGGACTCGCTCCTGACGCAGATGGCGGCGCGCGTGGGCGCCAGCGGGGCCGGGATCTACCTGCTCGACGAGGAGGGCGCCCTCGACCTCCGGGCCGCGGTCGGCGAGGAGGGTCGCGCCGCGCTCGCCCACCCCGAAGGGCCGCAGCGCGTCGGCGAAGGGGTGCTGGGCCGGGTCGCGAAGGCCCGCGAGAGCGTCGTGCTGCACGAGGTTGCGGCCGCGGACCGGCGGACGGGGGGGCCGCTCTTCGCGAGCGCCGGCTCGGTGATGCTGCTCCCGCTGGTCGTCGGCGAGCCGGTCGCCGGCACGCTCGGGGTGGTGGTGCTGACGCACCCGCAGCCGCACCGCTTCGACGGCGGCAACCTGCCGTTCCTCACGCTGCTCGCGAACCAGGTGGGGCTGGCCGTGCGCAACGCGAACGCGTACCTGCAGGCCGAGGAGTTCGCGATCGCGGAGGAGCGCGCCCGCATCGCGCGCGAGATCCACGACGGGGTGGCGCAATCGCTCGCCTTCGCCGCGCTGAAGCTCGACCTGGTCGCCCGCGTGATGGGGAAGGACCCGGCGCTGGCGGACGCCGAGCTGCGCAGCGCGAAGGTCACCATCCGCGAGATGATCCGCGAGGTCCGGCGCAGCATCTTCGCCCTGCGGCCCGTCGACCTGGAGCGGCACGGCCTGGTCGAGACGCTGCGCCGCTACGCGATCGACTTCGGCCAACAGAACGACGTCGCCGTCGACCTGCAGCTGGCGCCGCTCGAAGGGCTCTCGATGAAGTCCGAGACGGTCCTGTTCCGGATCTTCCAGGAGGCGATGAACAACGTCGCCAAGCACGCGCGCGCGCGTGCGGTGCGGATCGCGCTCGGGCCCGTGCCCCACGAGGACGCCGTCGAACTCGAGGTCGAGGACGACGGCGTGGGGTTCGAACCGGACGAGGTCGGCGATCGCGTGACCACCATGGGGGGCTTGGGCCTGCGTCAGATGAACGAGCGGGTGGCCAAGCGCGGGGGAAGCTTCGTCGTGCACAGTCGGCCCTGCGGCGGCACGGTGGTGCGCGTGCGCGTGCCGGCGTGACGCCGCCGCGCCGGCCGGCGGGCTACTTGCGGTAGCTGGTGCCGAAGCGCTTCTGGAACTTCTCGACCCGGCCCTCGGTGTCGATGAAGCGCTGCTGGCCCGTGTAGAACGGGTGGTTGCCCGACCAGACGTCGACGTGGACCTCGGGGCGGGTGCTGTACGTCTCGAGCACGACCTGGCCCTCGCAGTAGACCTTGCAGGGGACCATCTTGGGGTGGATGTCCTTCTTCATCGTGTCCTCCGTGGGCGTCGACGCGCGGCGCCCGGGGCACGGACGTCGGTCGTGCCCGAACCGAACGAGGTTAGCACGCCC
>JARGGE010000575.1 GCA_029210865.1 Trueperaceae bacterium | reverse complement strand
CGTACCCGCTCTGCACGTACTCGTCGGCCCAATCGCCGGTGGGCGGCACGTACAGCAGCCCGCGGGCGTTGAACTCCCACGCCCCCAGCAGCGCTCGCAGCCGCTCGAGCGGTTCGACCAGGTCGCCCAGGAGGGCCTCGTCGCCGGTGCGGCGCCAGTACTCGGCGCTCGCGATCGCGAACCAAAGGCCGGCGTCCACCCGTCCGGCGGTCCCGCCGTACGAGACGCGCCCGGTCGCGGGATCGACGTTGCTCGGGATCTCGCCGTGCGGTCCCTGGTGCTGCGCCAGCGTGCGCAGGGTGGCCCGCCCGGCCTCGATCAGGTCTTCTTCACCGCTCAAGAGCGCGGCGAGGCCGATGATCGCGCCATCGCGCCCCCAGACCCGTCGGTAGTTGGCGCGCTCGGTGGGTGAGGCGAGGAAGCCTCGGTCGGTCGCGCACGCGCGCAGGACCTCGAGGGCGCGTGCGTGCCCTTCCTCGGTCGGTGCGTCGGCCACGGCCGTCACCAGGCGTAGGCCGTCGGCGCTTCACCCCCGGGGCCGGGGAAGATCGCGTCGAGCTGCGCCAGCGCGTGCTCGTCGAGCGTCAGCGCCGTCGCGCGGACCGCGCTCTCGAGCTGCTCGAGGGTGCGCGGGCCGATGATCGGAGCGGTGACCACGGGCTGGTGGAGCAGCCAGGCGAGCGCCACGGTGGCCGGTTCCTCGCCCAGCTCGCGGCAGAACGCCTCGTAGCGCTCGAGCTGCGGGCGCTTGGACGCTACCTGCTTCTTGATCCCGTCCGACACGCGTCGACCCTCGTCGAGCTTGCCGAGGACGCCGCCGAGCAGGCCGCCGCCCAAGGGGCTCCAGGGGATCAGGCCGAGGCCGTAGTGGCGGGCGGCGGGGATCACCTCGAGCTCGACCATGCGGTTGTCGAGGTGGTAGATGCTCTGCTCGCTCACGAGCCCCATGCGGCCGCGCCGGTCGGCCTCCTGGCACGCGGTGGCGATGTCCCAGCCGGCGAAGTTCGACGAGCCCACGTAGACGACCTTGCCCTGCTGCACGAGCGCGTCGAAGGCCTCCCAGGTCTCGTCCCAGGGGCAGGCGCGGTCGATGTGGTGCATCTGGTAGAGGTCGATGTGGTCGGTCTGGAGGCGCCTCAGGCTGCCCTCGGCGTGCTTGCGGATCTTGTAGGCCGAGAGGCTGCGCCCGTCGGTGTTGGGCTCGGGGTGGCGGCCGGGCTCGGCGGGGTTGTAGACCTTGGTGGCCAGCACCACCGCGTCGCGGCGGCCGTCGCCCTGGGCGAACCACTCGCCCACGAGGATCTCGGTGAGGCCGCGCTGGTCGGGGCCGCCGTAGACGTCGGCGGTGTCGAAGAAGTTGATGCCGAGCTCGAGCGCCCGGTCCATGATCGCGAACGACTCGTCGCGATCGGTGAGCCAGCCGAAGTTCATGGTGCCGAGGCACAGGTTGCTGACGAGGACGCCGTGCTTGCCGAGGCGGCGGTGCTGGACGCTCATGGGCGCTCCTTCCGGGAGG
>JARGGE010000574.1 GCA_029210865.1 Trueperaceae bacterium | reverse complement strand
CGCTCCCGCAGCAGGTGGTCGACGGCGCCGTCGCCGACGTTCTTGACGCCGTAGAGGCCGAAGCGCACGACGTCGCCGTCGGGGGTGAAGTCGCCGTTCGAGGTGTTGATGTCGGGCGGGAGCACCGGCACGCCCATGTGGCGCGCGTCGGTGACGTACTCCGCCACCTTGTCGCTGTTGCCGCGCTCGACCGTGAGCAGCGCGGCCGCGAAGGCGACCGGGTAGTGGGCCTTGAGGTACGCCGTCTGGAACGAGAGCATGCCGTACGCCGCCGAGTGGGACTTGTTGAAGCCGTAGTTGGCGAACTTCTCGAGCAGGTCGAAGATCCGGTTGGCCTCGATCTTCGGGATGCCGCGCGCGCCCGCGCCGGCCTCGAAGATCGCGCGGTGGCGCTGCATCTCGGCGACCTTCTTCTTGCCCATCGCGCGCCGCAGCAGGTCGGCCTCGCCGAGCGAGTACCCGGCGACCGCCTGCGCGATCTGCATGATCTGCTCCTGGTAGACGGGGATCCCGTAGGTCTCGGCGAGGATCGGCTCGAGCAGCGGCGCCGCGGTGGGCACGTCGTCGAAGGCGACCTCCTCCTGGCCGTGGTGACGCCGGATGTAGGTCGGGATGTTCTCCATCGGTCCGGGGCGGTACAGCGCGGACACGGCGATCAGGTCCTGGATGCGGCGCGGCTTGAGCTTGCGGAGCGTGTCGACCATGCCCGGCGACTCGAACTGGAAGACGCCGGCCGCGTCGCCGCGCGAGAGCAGCTCGAAGGTCTCGGGGTCGTCATGCGGGAAGGCATCCGGGTCGAGCGCGACACCGTGCGCCTGCTTGACGATGCGGACCGCAGCCTCGATGAACGACAGCGTGCGCAGCCCCAGGAAGTCCATCTTGATGAAGCCGAGCTCCTCGACCGAGCCCATGTCGTACTGGCAGACCACCGGGCCGTCGCCCGACCGGAAGACCGGGGCGAGCTCGGTGACCGGGTCGCGCGCGATGATCACGCCCGCGGCGTGCACCGAGGCGTGGCGCGTCAGCCCCTCGAGCTGCATCGCCACGTCGACGTAGGGCTTGGCGCCCGCCTGGTACAGCTCGCGCATCTCGGGGATGTCCTCGAGCGCCTGCTCGATCGGAACCGAGCGCCCGAACACGGTGGGCACCAGCTTCGAGACCTTGTCGGCGTCGGCGAACGGCGCCTCCATCACGCGCGCCGCGTCCTTGATCGCCGCTCGCGAGGCCAGCGTCCCGAAGGTGGCGATGAGCGCGACCCGGTCCTCGCCGTACTTCTGGCGCACGTAGTCGATGACCTCCGTGCGGCGCAGGTCCGAGAAGTCGATGTCGAAATCGGGCATCGACACGCGGTCCGGGTTGAGGAAGCGCTCGAACAGCAGCCCGTACGCGAGCGGGTCGATGTTGGTGATCCGGAGCGCGTACGCGACGATCGAGCCGGCGCCCGAGCCGCGACCGGGGCCAACCGCGATGCCGTGGTCCTTGGCCCAGCCGATGAAGTCGGCGACGATCAGGAAGTAGTC
>JARGGE010000573.1 GCA_029210865.1 Trueperaceae bacterium | reverse complement strand
CCCCACGCCCCCCATCCAGGAGGACCCCGCATGACCGATGCCCCCAACCCGCAGCGCCACGTGCGCGCCCTGCCCGGCGACGTCGCCCCCTACGTGCTCATCCCCGGCGACCCCGGGCGCGCCGAGCGGATCGCCGAGCGCTTCGCCACCAAGACGCTGGTCGCCCGGAACCGCGAGTACGTGCTCTTCACCGGGACCACCGCCGCCGGCAGCCCGATCAGCGTCTGCTCGACCGGCATCGGTGGCCCGTCGGCCTCGATCGCCGTCGAGGAGCTCGCGCGCGTGGGCGCCACCCACTTCATCCGCGTGGGCTCGTCCGGGGGGCGCCAGCCGCACGTGCCGATCGGTTCGGTGGTCGTGGTCACCGGCGCGTACCGCGGCGAGGGGACCTCGCAGGACTACGTCCCGCTGCCGTACCCGGCCGTCCCGGACCTGGACGTCACGCTCGCGCTGCGCCAGGCGGCCCAGGCGACGCTCGGCCAGCGCGCGTTCGAAGGCATCGTCTACACCCGCGACGCCTTCTACCGCCGCGACCACGGCCTCAACCAGCAGCTGACCGAGGCGGGCGTCATCGCCGCCGAGCAGGAGTGCTCGACCGTGTTCGTCGTCGGCTCGCTGCTGGGCTTGAAGGTGGGCGCGGTCTTGGGCACCGACTCGAACATCTTCCTCGACCCGCAGCCGACGATGGCCGAGAAGGAGGCGCTCTACCGCCAGGTGGAGGCGACGACGATCGAGATCGCCCTCCGCGCGGTGGACGACCTGCACGCCGCGGCCGCCTGATGCGCGACCTGGTCGTGCACGGCGCCGAGCTCGTCGACGTCGTCACCCAGACCAGCTACCGGGGCTGGTTCGCGGTGCAAGACGGGCGCTTCGTCGAGGTCGAGGCGGGCGAGCCGCCGCCCGCCGACGAGCTCCCCGCCGGCGAGCGCGTCGACCTGGGCGGTGCGGTCGTGCACCCCGGGATGCTCGACGTCCACATGCACATCGAGAGCAGCCTCGTCACCCCACGGCGCTTCGCGGCCGCGGCGCTGCCGTTGGGCACCACCGCGGTGCTGCAGGACCCGCACGAGGTCGCCAACGTGCTCGGCGCCGAGGGCATCCGCTGGATGGTGCGCGCCAGCCAGGGTCTGCCGCTGCGGGTGTTCTCGGCGATCTCGAGCTGCATCCCGGCGACCTCGCCCGACCTCGAGACGCCGAACGCCTCGCTCCGCCCTACCGAAGTGACCGAGCTCGCGCGCGAGCCGGGCGTGGTGGCGCTGGGCGAGGTCATGGACTTCCAGGGGGTGCTCGACGGCGATCCGCGCCTGCTCGCGATCGTGCGCGCCGGGGCCGAGGCCGGGCTGAGCCTCGAGGGCCACGTCCCCAGCCTCACCGGGCCCGAACTCTCGCGCTACGTCGCCCACGGCATCCGCTCCGACCACACGCTCACCACCCCCGAGAAGCTGCGCGAGCAGCTGCGCAAGGGGCTGTGGGTGATGATCCAGGAGAAGTCGCTCACCCCCGACGTGGTGGCCGCGGTCAT
>JARGGE010000572.1 GCA_029210865.1 Trueperaceae bacterium | reverse complement strand
TTACCGCCGGGCGTAGTTCGGAGCGTCCTGGGTGATCGTCACGTCGTGCGGGTGGCCCTCGATCAGGCTCGCCTGGGTGATCGTCACGAAGCGCGCGTCCCGCTGCAGGTCGGCCAGCGTGGGCGTGCCGCAGTACCCCATCGCGCTGCGCAGCCCCCCGACCATCTGGAAGACCACGTCCTCCACCGGTCCCTTGTAGGCCACCATGCCCTCGATTCCTTCGGGCACGAGCTTCTTCGCGTTCTCCTGGAAGTAGCGGTCGGCCGAGCCGCCCGACATGGCGCCCAGGCTCCCCATCCCGCGGTAGGCCTTGTAACGGCGGCCGTCGCGGAGCAGGTCCTCGCCGGGGGCCTCGCTGGTGCCGGCGAGCATCGAGCCGACCATGACCGCGTCCGCGCCGGCGGCGATCGCCTTGGCGACGTCGCCGGTCTGCTTGATGCCGCCGTCGGCGACGAGCGGCACGTCCGCGCCGCGCGCGACGTCGGCGACCTCGAGGATGGCGGTGAGCTGCGGCATGCCGACGCCGGTGACCACGCGCGTCGTGCAGATCGACCCCGGGCCGATCCCGACCTTGACCGCGTCGGCGCCGAGCTCGATCAGGTCGCGGGCGGCCTCGGCGGTGGCGATGTTGCCCGCGACGACGTCGACGTCGAAGGCGCCCTTGAGGTACGTCAGCGCGTCGAGGATGCCCTGGCTGTGCCCGTGCGCCGAGTCGAGGACGAGCGCGTCGACGCCCGCTTCGACGAGCGCCGCCGCCCGCTCCTCGAGGTCGCGCGAGACGCCGACGGCCGCCGCGACGCGGAGGCGTCCGAGCGCGTCCTTGGCGGCGTCCGGGTAGGCGAGCTTCTTGGTGATGTCCTTGATGGTGATCAGGCCGGTGAGGCGGAAGGCCTCGTCGACGACGAGCAGCTTCTCGACCTTGTGGCCGCGCAGGATCTCGCGCGCCTGCTCGAGGGTGGTCCCGGTCGCGACGGTGATGAGCTCGTCCTTGGTCATCAGCTCGTCGACGCCGCGGCTCATGTCGTCCTCGAAGCGCAGGTCGCGGTTCGTCAGGATGCCCAGGAGGGTCCCGTCGGGGGCGACGATCGGCACCCCCGAGATGCGGTACTCGGCCATCAGCCGGTCGGCGTCGCCGATCGTCGCGGTGGGCGGCAGCGTGATCGGGTCGACGATCATGCCCGACTCGGAGCGCTTGACCTTGCGCACCATGTCGGCCTGCGCCTCGACGGAGAGCTTCTTGTGGACGACGCCGATCCCACCCTGGCGCGCCATCGCGATCGCCATCTGGGTCTCGGTGACGGTGTCCATCGCCGCCGACACGATCGGGATCTTGAGCGGCACGCGGCGCGAGAAGCGGCCGCCGAGCGCGACGTCGG
This sequence comes from Trueperaceae bacterium, assembly GCA_029210865.1. Lineage (GTDB taxonomy): Bacteria > Deinococcota > Deinococci > Deinococcales > Trueperaceae > JAABTL01. Next base: position 155 of record JARGGE010000572.1, on the reverse strand, counting down.
CCGGCAGCACCGCCGAGCGGCGCGGCACGAGCAGCACGTCGTCGAAGGTGAGGGCCTCGCGAATCTCCATGGGGGATCTCCTTGGATACATCGTTTGGCGCTTCCCTATTTCACGCATGGTGAGGTTTGGAAAGAGGGATGGCGCAATTTCTTGC
>JARGGE010000571.1 GCA_029210865.1 Trueperaceae bacterium | reverse complement strand
GGTGGGGGTTGATGCGCTCGGGGTACGCGAGCGAGAGCTGGGCCAGGGCTTGCTTCCAGTTCGTCGTCACGTTCCCCTCGATGAGTCTGCCGGCGACCGACGCCCGCGGGGCTCCCGGAGGTCGGCTCCTCCTCTCCTTGACGCGCTCCCTGGCGCGCTTGTCCTCGATGTTGCAGATCGCCAGCCACAGGAGCTTCACGACCGCCTGATCGTTCGGGAAGTGCCCAAGGTTCTTGATGATCTTCCGCAGCTGGTAGTTCACCGACTCGATCGCGTTCGTGGTGTAGATCGCCCGCCTCAGTTCCGGTGGGAACGCCAGGAACGGCGTGAACCGCTCCCACGCGTCCCGGAAGGTTCGTGCGGCGGTGGGGTACTTGCGCCCGAGCTCGCTCGCTTCGAACGCCTCGAGCTCCTCGAGCGCGGCGTCGGCGTGCACGGCCGTGTAGATCGGCTTCAGGGCCGCAGCGACGCGTTTGCGGTCTTGGTACCCCACGAAGCGCATCGCGGCGCGAATGAGGTGCACCACGCACGTCTGCACCGTACTCAGGGGCCAGGTGGCGGCGATCGCTTCGGGCAAGCCCACCAGGCCGTCGCAGCAGACGATCAGCACGTCGCGGACGCCGCGGTTGGCGAGTTCGCTGCACACGCCGCCCCAGAACTTCGCGCCCTCGGTGGCTTGCACCCAGATGCCGAGCACGTGCTTGACGCCGTCCATGTCGACGCCGACGGCGATGTGCGCGGCCTTGTTCTTGACCACCGCCCCGTCGCGGACCTTCACGACCAGCGCGTCGAGGTACACGACCGGGTAGAGCGCTTCGAGCGGTCGCGACTGCCACGCGAGGATCTCCTCGCCGATCTCGTCGGTGATCTTGCTCAGGGTCTCGTGGCTGAGGTCGGTGCCGATGGTGGTCGCGAGGTGGTGGCGGATGTCGCGCAGGGTCATGCCACCCGCGTAGAGGCTGATGATCATCTCGTCGAGCCCACCGAGCCGCCGTTGCCCCTTGGGCACCAAGCGCGGCGTGAAGCTCCCATCACGGTCGCGCGGGACGCTCAGGGAAACATTCCCGACCTCGGTCGCGACGGTCTTGTCGCTGCTGCCGTTGCGCGAGTTCGCGGACAGGCCCGCCGCCGGATCGCCCTTCTCGTACCCGAGGTGGCCGGTCAGTTCGGCTTGCAGGCCGCGCTCGAGGACGGCCTTGATCAGTTCCGGCAGCAGCCCGCCGGCGCCAGCGAGCTGCACGCGACCGGCGTCGATCTGCTCGAACAGCGAATCCAGCGCGCCGGACGCGGCGAGATCGGCGGCCGACACGCGCGCCGCAGGCTTCGGGGTGCTGGTGGCCGCGTCATCCGCGGCAGCAGCCTGCCGGTCAGACGCCGAGTTCGGATCGGAAATCGTGGTGGACAACGTGAGGAATCCTTCCCAACCGGGCCCTTACACAGACAATCTGACACCCTCCACGTGCTCCCGGGGCTACACCCTGTGGCCGGTCGTGACCTCCCGGCCATCGCGAGGGGGCGGGTCTCACGCAGGC
>JARGGE010000570.1 GCA_029210865.1 Trueperaceae bacterium | reverse complement strand
GCTCCCCGACGCGGTCGGCGGGGCGGTCGAGGACGCGCCGGTCTGGGCGACCTTGGACGGGCCGGGGGGTCCGGTCCACGCCATCGTCGGCACCTTCGCCGCCGAGAAGCTCGACCCGGGGACGCGCGTGCTGCTCGCGGCGCTCGCGGCGGCCGCGCCCGCGGCGCGCGCGGCGCCCGCGCGCGTGCTCGACCTCGGGTGCGGCACCGGTTTGCTCGCGCGCCAGGCGCTCGAGGCTGGCGCGGTGGAGGTGCTCGCGGTGGACGACGACCTGGGCGCCGTCCGCAGCACCGAGCGCCAGGTGGCCGGCGACCCCCGCGCCCGCGTCGTCCACGCAGACCTGACCGCTGCCGTGGCGCCGTTGGGCGTCGACGCCGTGTGGTGCAACCCGCCGTTCCACGTCGGGCGGCAGGTGGTCGGGGCGCTCTCGCGCGCCTTCGTCGCGGCCGCGCACGAGGCGCTGCGGCCGGGCGGCGAAGCCTGGTTCGTCGCGAACCGTGCGCTCCCCTACGAGGCCGAGCTGGCGGGGTGGGGCGCCTGGGGCGACGCCACGCCGCCCGCGGAGCGTGCCTTCAAGGTGCTGCGGGCACGGCGCGGGGCGTGACCGGTGGCGTCCCCGCGAGCTCGTATCCGGCGCCGACGCGCAGCGCCAGCACGCGCCCGCCTCGGCCCACGAAGTCGGTGAGCACCTCGCGGCACGCGGCTTCGGCCGCTTCGGGCGTCACCACCCCGATGGTCGGGCCCGCGCCCGACAGGAAGGCGGCGTAGGCGCCGGCGGCGCGCAGCGCCTCGCGCGCCGCCCGCAGCCCCGGCACCAGCGGCTCGCGGTAGGGCTCGTGCAGCACGTCGATCGAGGCCGTGCGCAAGAGCGCCGGCTCGTCGCGCGCCACCGCGAGCGCCCACAGCGCCGCGCGCGCGGCGGTGCGCACGGCGTCGTCGCGGTGCATGGCCTCGGGCAGCGCGGCCCGTGCCTTGGCGGTCGGCAGCTCGAAGCCGGGCACGCCGAACAGCAGCCGCCAGCCCGGCGGCACGGCCAGCACCGAGGTCGTGTAGCCCCCTTCGGGCCGCGGCGCGGAGACCGTGAAGCCGCCGTAGACCGCCGGGGCGACGTTGTCGGGGTGCCCCTCGAGCTCCGCCGCGAGGGCGAAGACGCCGTCGCGACCGAGCGTCCCGCCGGTCCACGCGTCGGCGAGCGCCGCGCCGGCGACGAGCGCCGCCGACGACGACCCCAGCCCGCGGGCGAGCGGGATGGGGTTCTGGGCCTCGAAGGCGACGGTCGGCGCGGGCAGGTCGAGGTGGGCGAAGACGGCGCGGAAGCCCGCGTGCACGAGCCCGTCGGGGCGGTCGGGGACGCGGCCCTCGCCGCGGTACGCGAAACGGTCGCGGTCGGCGGGGCGCGCGCGCACCTCGAGGTGCAGGTCGAGGGCCAGGCCCAGGCAATCGAAGCCGGGGCCGAGGTTGGCGCTCGTGGCCGGGACGCGCACGCGGAGGGGGGCGGCGGGCATCGCGAGCGAGCCTAGCATCGGGGCTCCGGC
>JARGGE010000056.1 GCA_029210865.1 Trueperaceae bacterium | reverse complement strand
CGGACATCATCGCGCGGCGGTCGACGGCGCGCACGCCACGCTGACGCTCGTACGTGGCGTTGTAGGCGCGCTTCGAGGCCAGCGCGACGTCGCGCGTGCGCACCCCCTCGAGCAGGTGGCCGAGGTCCTCGAGCTGCGCGTCGCGCGCGGCGTCGGCGGGCCAGGCGGCCACCTCGGCGCGCAGGCCTTGCAGCGTCGCCTCCGCCTCGGCGAGGCGCCGCGTGCGGCTGAGCCGCTCCACGTCGGCGATGCGGCCCGCCAGCTCGGCGACGCGGACGGCGCCGGCGACGGCGGGGGCGAGCGGCCGCGCCGCGTAGGCATCGGCGCCGAGCGTCGGCGCGTCGATCGCCTGGTCGAGGTGCGCGACCGTCTTGGTGAAGACGTCGTCCCACGTGAGGCGCAGGCCCTCGAGCGTGGCGCCGGCCGCGACCTCGAGCGTGAGCAGCGCCTCGCGCGGCAGGCCGGCGACCAGGTCGGGCAGCTGGACGGCGTCGGCCGCTAACCGTGCGCCGCCGGTGGCGGCCACCACCCGCACGCCGCGGCCGTGCCAGGTCAGGCGCACGTCGCGGCCCCGCAGGGCCGACAGGCCGGCGAGCTCGGTCTCGAAGAGCCCGGCGAGTTGCTCGGCGGCCTCGACGAAGGTGTAGCTGCCCTGCCCGGCGTCGGCGAGGTGGCGCAGCATCCGCTCGTCGAAGTGTCGCCCCAGGCCGATCGTGCTGGTGCTGACCCCGTTGCCGGTGGCGCGCACGACGTCCGCGGCGATCTCGGCGGGGTCGGTGAGGCCCACGTTGGCGAGCCCGTCGGAGAGCAGGACGACGCGGCCCAGCCCGGAGGCGACGGGCGTCGTGAGCACCTGGGTGTAGCCCTCGACCCAGCCGGCGTGCAGCGCGGTGGTGTTGCCGGCGCGGATGGCCTCGATGGCGCGCACGAGGGCGGTGCGGTCCTCGCCCACCGCGGTGCTGGGGACGACCACGTCGACGCGGTGGTCGTAGGCGATCACGGTCACCCGGTCGCCGTCGCGGAGCGCCGACACGGCCGCCACCGCGGCGGCCTTGGCCTGCTCGAGCGGCGGGCCGCTCATCGAGCCGGAGCGGTCGATGACGAGCGCCAACGACAGCGGCTCGCGCTCGCGTTCGGCGTCCGGGAAGGCGACCGAGAGGCGCAGCAGGGCGCGCACGGTGCCGCCGGTGGCCGGGAGGGCGCCGCGTTCGAGCTCGAGGTGGACCTGGGGGGTGGGGAGATGCATGGCGGCTCCTTCGGTGCGCGGGGCACGGGACGACCGTTCGGGGTCCGGCGGACCTCGAGGCGACGGGTGGCGGGCGGGTTCCTGCCGCGGGTGCGCGGCGGTGGCGGGGGTGGGGCGGGCGCGGCCGCCGCTCAGCGGCGCATGCTGCGCTCCAGGGCGATCGCCTCGAGGCGCGCCAGGATGGCGTTGCGCAGGGCGTTCCAGGCGGCCGGGGTGGTGGGGTCGACGAAGCCGTCCTGCACGTGCAGCTCCAGCCCGGGCAGCAGCGGGTAGCGCGTCCAGGCGACGCCGCGCTCGGCGGGGACCGCGGGGGGCGGTGCGGCGGCAGGCGCGCGGCCTGGGTCGGGTCTGCCGTGGACCGCGAAGAGGTCGCCGTCCGTGGCCTCGGGCGACGCGGGCGCGGCGGGCGGGGCAGATCGCTGCGAGCTGGAGCGGTTCATGATGAGCCGCCGCGTGGTTGCGGGCGCCGCGGCGTCGGGCAGCGGCGGCAGCCCGGCGCGGGCGCGCATCGCGGCGAGCTGCGCGCGGGCGTCGGGGCTCAGGTCGGCCGGGGCCGATTGCACCGGCGGGCCGCCGGGCGTGAGGTCGAGGTCGAGCCGCAGCTCGCCGAGCAGGAAGCGCGCGAGCCGCTCGCGGTCGTGGCGCTGCAGGAAGGCGCCGGCCACCGCGCTGGGGTAGCCCTCGAGCAGCAGCCGCCGCAGGGCGAGCACGCGCACCAGGTGGTCGCCGTCGTAGCGCGCCTCGACGCCCTCCTTGAGCGGCTTCGGCAGCACCCCCTCGGTGGCGTAGTGGCGCACCAGGCGGGCGCTGACCTCGGCCTTCGCGCGCGTCGCGGTGTCGCCGGGGACCACCTCGGGGAGCAGGCGGTTGACCTCGGCGACGAAGTCGTCGAGGCCCCAGTCGCGGTCGCGGGCGGTGAGGAGGTCGAAGGTGACCGGCATGCCACCAGCCTAGGGCATACAACGCAAACTGTCAATGCCAATGTGGGTTGGCATCAACAACGATGGACCCCGACCCTCCGCTGCAGCCATCCCGTCGCGCGACTGCCGTCGTACCCGCCGAACGCCCGTCGAACGCGCACCGAACGCCCGGTTCCCTAACCTCCCCCGGCACGAGTACGCAGCGAAGCGCTGCGGGAAGAGGGAACCCCATGCCCCAGGCCACCAACGACCCCACCACCTCCTTCACCGACCTCCGTGCCGCCGTCGCCGGCGCGGTCCTCGCCCCCGGCGACGCCGGCTACGACGACGCCCGACGCGGTTGGAACCTGCGCTTCGACGCGCGCCCGGCCGTGGTGGTCGAGGCCGCCTCGGCCGCCGACGTCGTCGCCGCCGTCGCGTACGCCCGCCGCGAGCGGTTGCCGCTGGCCGTGCAGGCCACCGGCCACAGCACCGTGCGCCCGGCCGACGGCGCGCTGCTACTGCGCACCGGCCGCCTGGCCGGTGTGTCCATCGACCCCGCCGCCCGGACGGCGCGCGTCGAGGCCGGCGCGACGTGGGACGCCGTCCTCGCTGCGGCCCAGCCGCACGGGCTCGCGCCGCTACTGGGCTCCTCGCCCACCGTCGGGGCCGTCGGCGACACGCTGGGCGGCGGCCTCGGCTGGCTCGCGCGCAAGCACGGGCTCGCGGCGGACGGCGTCCTCCGCTTCGAGGTGGTCACCGCGGACGGCGAGCGCCGGATCGCGTCCGCGACCGAGCAGCCCGACCTGTTCTGGGGGCTGCGTGGCGGCGGCGGCGCCCTCGGCGTCGTCACCGCCATGACCGTGCGGTTGTTCCCCGTCACCCACGTCTACGCCGGCAAGCTCTACTACCCGGCGGCGCTCGCTGGCGAGGTCTTCCGGCGCTGGAGCTCGTGGATCGCCGACGCGCCCGACGAGCTGACCTCGTCGGTCCTGCTCATGAACTACCCGCCGGTTCCCGGGGTGCCCGAGCCGCTCCGCGGCCAGAGCTTCGCGATCGTGCATGGGTGCTGGTGCGGCGACCTCGACGACGGCGCCGGGCTGATGCGCTACTGGCGCGACGGGCGCGCGCCGACGCTCGATGGCTTCGCGCCGATGCCCTTCACCGAGGCGGCGCGCATCAGCAACGACCCCGCGGACCCGATGCCCGGCTTCACCAGCGGTGCCTGGCTGCGTAGCCTCGACGACGCCGCCAGCGACGCGATCGTGGCGCACGCGCTGCCCGCGGGCGGACCGACGCCGCTCGTCTTCGCCGAGGTGCGCCACGTCGGCGGCGCGGTGGCGCGCGTGCCCGCCGACACGAGCGCCTACGGCAACCGCGACGCGGAGCTCGTCCTCTCGCTGGTGGGCGTCGCGCCCACGGCCGAGGCGCACGCGGCCGGCCAGGCGCTGGTGGGGCGGCTGAAGGCGGCGCTCGCGCCCGCCCTGACCGGTGGCGTCTACCTGAACTTCCTCGAGGACGCCGAGTCGCGCGCACGCGTGCGCGACGGTCTCGCCCCCGGCGCCTACGAGCGGCTCGCCCGGCTCAAGGCGCGCTTCGACGGCGAGCACCTGTTTCGGCACGCCTTCGACGTCGCGCCGGCCGTCTGACCCGAGCGCGATCGCCCGTGGCGCCCCCGTCGGGAGCGCCGCGCGCGCTTCACGCCTCCAGGTCGCGTCGCACCGCCGCCACCACCGTCGAAGGGCACGACCGCGGCCGGGCCCGGCAGGGTCGCGCGCAGGCGCTGGGTGCGCAGCCGCGACTCGACGTCCAGGCCAGGGTGGCGCAGCACCGCGTCCGACCAGGCCCGCGCGGTCGCCGGGTCGCCCGCGCGGGCGCGCAGCGCCGCGGTGCCGGCCACCACCGCCAGCAGGTAGCGGGTGGCGTGGCGGCGGTCGCCGGCCGCGAGCACCGAGCGCAGGCGCGCCCTCGCGGCGGCCACGTCGCCGTCCTCCAGGTCGAGGAGCCCCAACGCGAGGACCGCCGGTTCGCGGCCGACGGTGTCGTCGGCGCCCGCGAAGCGCGCCGCCGCGCGCTCGAGCAGCGTCCGCCCCTCCGCCGCGTCGTCCTGCGCGGCCCGCGCTAGGCCCAGGTAGAGGGTGGCGTAGCCGACGCTGTTCGGGTCCTGGGCGGCGGTGAGCGCGGCCTCGAGCCGGGCGGGCGCGTGCGCCAGGTCGCCGCGGTCGACGGCGATCATCCCCAGGTAGGCGTCGGCGAGGGTCGTCCCCCAGCGATCGCCCGCGCGGGCGAAAGCTGCACGGGACGCCTCCATGTGCTCGGCCGCGGTCGCGAAGGCCCCCTGAGCCCAGTCCAACAATCCGAGTTGGCGCTGGGCGTGGGCGCGCACGGGGTCGTCCTCGGCCAGCGGGGCCGCAGCGGCGGTGAGCCGCGATGCGGCGTCCGCGAGCCGCCCCAGGCGGAAGGCGGCGAAGCCGCCGAAGGCGCCCGCGACGGCGGCCGTGCGGCGCGCGGCCGGGTCGGCCTCCGACGCGAACGCGCGCACGACCGCGTCGAACGCCTCGGTGCTCGCGGCGGGCGCTCCCCGGACCTCGTGGGCGTAGAAGAGCGCGAACGCGGCGGCGTCGAGCAGCTCGCGCCGCCCGTGGTCGACGGCTCAGGCCCAGGCCGCGCGCACGTCGGCGGCTTCAACGGCGATGGCCGCGAGCGCCTCCGGCTGGCGCGTCCCGGTCAGCGCGGGCGCTTGGTCGGCCAGCCATGTGAGGGTGAAGACGGCGTGACGCTCGGCGCCGCCGTCGAGGAAGTCGAGGCCGCGCTACCTCCACGGCGATCTCGGCGGGGGGTCAGCAGCCGCGTCCAGGAGGCCGCCAGCTCGAGGGCGAGCGGCACCCCGCCGACGCCGCGGCAGACGCGCGCCACGTCGGGTAGGTCGGCCGCCGTGGGGGCGCGCGGGCCCGCGACGCGCAGGGCGGCCTGCAGGAAGAGCCGGACGCCGTCGTTCGCGGTGAGGTCGGGGGCGTCCACCTCCGGCACGGGCAGCGCGGCCAGCTCGAAGCGCCACTCCTCGGGCACCCCGAGCGCGCGGCGGGACGTGACCAGCAGCGTCACCCCGGGCGCCGTGGCGAGCAGCCCCGAGAGCAGCGGCGCGGGATCGACCAGATGCTCGATGTCGTCGAGCACGAGCAGCAGCCGCCGCGGTGCGAGGAGGTGCGCCAACCCGGCAGCCGGGTCGACGGCGCCGTGCAGCCTCTGGCGCAGCGACTCGGCGATGGCGGCCGCCACGTGCGCGCCGGTGCGCGCCGAGGCGAGCCCCACCCAAGCGACCGCCTCCGGTTCGTGAGCGGCGCGGTCGGCGGCGACGGCGAGCGCCAGCCGGGTCTTGCCGAAGCCGCCCGGGCCGACGATCGTCAGCAGCCGGCAGGCGGGATCGGCGAGCGCTCGGAGACGAGCGCGCGCTCGCGGTCGCGGCCCACGAACGGCGTGCCAGGCGTCGTGAGCGAGCGCGGTGGCGGTGGGGGCGGTTCGCCTTCGGGCGCGGCGGCCGGGGCGGCGAGGGCGGCGGCCACGGCGGCACGCGCTGCCGGGGACGGGTCGGCGCCCAGTTCGTCTTGGAGCGCGTCGGCGTGCGCGTCGAAGGCCCGACGGGCGGCGGCACGGTCGCCGAGCGCCGCGCAGCGACGGATCAGGTCGATCGCTGCCGGCTCGTCCAGCAGGTCGGCCCGAGCGCGTTGCTCGGCGATCCGGCGGGCCGCGTCGGCGTCGCCTCGCTCGGCATGCGCCTCGGCCAGGTCGCGCAAGGCGTCGCGCTAGCGAGCGCGGTAGGCGTCTCGTGGCGCGTCGAAGACGGCCACGTCCAGGTCGAGCGGCTCGTCGGCGCGCCACCGCAGCGTGGTGGCGTCGGCGTCGAGGTAGCGATCGGCGTCGGGCACCGTCCGCCGCAGGGTGAAGAGCAGGTTGCGGAGGTTGGTGCGCGCCTGGCCGTCGGGCGAGTCGGGCCACAGGAGCGCGGCAAGGCACGCGCGCGGCGTCGGGGCGTCGCGGTGCAGCAGTAGGTAGGCGAGGAGCGCGACGGGCCGGTCGCCGGCCACGCGCAGCGGCGCGCCGTGGGGCGGGAGCCGCCAGGCGAAGGTTCCGAACAGGGTGACGGTGGGCGCTTCGAGGCGATCGGGCACGGCTTCCGGCACCTCCCCGGGGGGCGCGGCGGACGGTCGGCGGGTGATGGATCGATCCTACGCCGCCGGGACGGGCGGGCGCTGCGCTGGCCACGGCCCCCGCCACCTCGTACGCTCCGACCAGCCTGGCCGTTCGCTCGTCGGTGCTCGGGGGCGCGCTCCTCGGCGACGGGGCCGCGGCCGAACCGCTGCCCGCCGACCGGCGCGGCTGCCTGTTGGCGCTGCTCGCCATCGACGGCGGCTGGGTCGACCGCGATCGGCTGGCGCTGCCGTTCTGGCCCGCGTCCGACGAGTCGAGCGCCGAGGCGGCGCTTCGCCAGCTGCTCGTGCGCACCAAGCGGCTCTCGCTCGAGCCGCCGCTCGAGGCCACCCCCGCCGATCCCGGCGACTGGATCGCCTTCGAGCTCGTGCCCGGCCAGGGCAACACCACCACGATCACGATCACGCTCGAGTGCCCCCAGCCCCATCCGCGCCGAGCTGCGCGACGAGAACGGTGCCAAGATCGGCCTGACCACCCTGTGCAACACGAGCCGCGACATCGCCGTGCCCAACGAGGGCGGCGCCGGCGACGACGTGCTGCACCTCGTCCCGACCTCGCCCACCGAGCCGTACTTCACGACGTACGTCGCCTCGATCGACGCCCACTGCTTCCAGGCCTGCGTCTACGAGCCGTACGAGCCCTGACGATCCGATGCCCGCACGCCCACGACGTCGCGCGCGCCCCGGAGCGATCCGGGGCGCGCGGCGCGTAGGTCGGGATGGCCCTACCGCGCCAAGCGGTGGACCGTCTCGCGCGTCTCGACGTAGAGCCGCCGGTAGAGCTCGTAGCGCTCGTCGTAGACGGCGCGCAGGTCGGTGTTCGGCTCGATGGTGGCGCGCGGGCGCGCCCAGGCGTCGATGGCCTCGGGGCCCAGGAGGCCGGCCGCGCGGCCGGCGAGGAAGGCGTCGCCGTAGCTGGCGCCGAGCGTCACCTCGGGCACCACTTGGGGGACGCCGGTCGCGTCCGAGACGATCTGCAGCCAGGTGTCGCTCTGGGCGCCGCCCCCCACCGCGACGACGCGTTCGACCGGCGCGCCGATCGCCTCGAAGGCCTCGAGGTTGTGGCGGATGCCCAGGGCGACCCCTTCGAGCGTCGCCCGGAAGAGGTGGTCGCGGGTGTGGGTGAGGTCGAGCCCGGCGATGACCCCGCGCGCGAGCGGGTCGTTGAGGGGCGTGCGCTCGCCGCTGAAGTACGGCAGCAGCAGCAGCCCGTCGGCGCCGGGCGCGACGCGGGCGGCGCCGTCGAAGAGCGCTTGGTACGCCGCGTCCTCGGGGAGGTCGCGCGCGAGTTGGTCGCGGAACCAGCGGGTGAGGGTGCCGGTGGTCGCCATGCCGGCGGCGAGTGCGTACGGGCCGGGGAAGGCGCCCGCGGTCGTCCAGACGCGCGGGTCGGGGTGGGGCTCGGCCTCGATCAGGATGAAGAAGGCCGTGCTCCCGTACATGAGCATCAGGTCGCCGGGGCGCGTGACGCCCACGCTGATCGCCTCGGAGAGCGCGTCGACCGCGCCGACCGCTACCGGCGTCCCCTCGCGGAGACCGGTCGCGCGGGCCGCCTCCGCCGTCACGTGCCCCGCCACCTCGTCGCTCCAACCGAGCCGTGGGAGCCAGTCGAGCGGGGCGAGGTCGGCGCCCAGGGCGTCGCTCCACTCCAGGGTCGCGATGTCGATCAGCGGGACGTAGTGGCTCGCCGTGTGGCGGTCCATCACGTGCTCGCCGGTCAGCCGCCGCACCAGGTAGCCGCTGGCGGTGGTGAGCGCGCGGGTGGCGCGCCACACCTCGGGCTCGTGGCGCTGCAGCCACAGGACCTTGGGCCCGATCGCCTGGCTGGTCAGCGCCATGCCGGCGTGGCGGAAGATCGCGTCCTCGCCCAGGCGCTCGTTCAGCAGCTCGATCTCCTCGGACGCGCGGGCGTCCACGCCGTAGAGGATGCCTTTGCGCAGCGGGCGGCCGGCCGCGTCGAGCGGCAGCAGGCACGGGCCGATGGCGCTGACCGCCATCCCCGCGACGTCCGCGCCGGTGTAGGGGGCGCCGTCGAGGAGCGCGCGCGCCACGGCGACCACGTCGTGCCACCAGACGGCGTCCGCGTCCTGCTCGGCCCAGCCCGGGTGGGGCACGTCCATCACGTGCGGCACGGTGTGGGTGGCGAGCACCGTGCCGTCGGGGCGGACGAGCGCCCCCTTGGTGCTGTAGGTGCCGACGTCGATGCCGAGCAGCAGCTCGCTCATGACGCGGCCGGAGCGGCGTGGTGCGGCACGTCGCCGCACACGTGGACGGCGATCCCCATCGCGGCGAAGGCGGCGGCCTTGGCGGCGAAGGCGGCGTCGGCCGTGGCCGCGTCGGGCGCGTAGGCCACCTGGACGTGGTTCGCTTGGTGCCGCGCCATCATCGCGTCGCGGTCGACGCCGTGGGCGACGAAGTGCAGGATCGGCCATTCGGGCGTCGTCGCCCGGCGCCGGCGCGCGGTCTCGGCTGCCGGCAGGCGCAGCGCGGTGCCGCGGCCGACGTCGGCGTGCAGCCGGCCGTCCAAGACGAAGACGCGGCTCCAGACCAGTGCCCCGGGCTTGCAGACGCCGCTGAGCGTGCTCCCGCCCAGCGGGAAGTACATCGGCGGCTGCCGGTGCCCTTCGGCTGCCGCGTAGCCGCCGTCGAGGTGGCTGGCGGGCACCGCGCCCGAGATCTGCAGCGCCCAGACGAAGGCGTCGATGGGCGCGCCATCCGCGTCGGCGGCCGCGTAGCGCTCGCCCCAGCGCAGGTCGTGCAGGGTGGTGGCCGGGTCGAGCCCGAGCGCGCGCCAGACGCGGTTCGTCACCAAGGCGTCCACGGCGGAGCCCTCGTCCACCTCGTTGAAGTGCGGGAGCGGCGCGCCCGCGTAGAGCTCGCGGCCCGCGCCGTCGAACACCGGTGGGCGCTCGCCGTCGTTCAGGAGCCCCTCGACCAGGTCGCTGGCGGGGACGCTGTCCTTGAGGCCCTGCTGGTACTGGATGCCGATCGCGTCGCAGCCGAAGGCGTGCGCCATGCGCACGGCGGCGACGTACATCTTCGCCTGCGCGTGGACCTGGGCGTCGGTGAGGTCGGTCGCCTCGTCGGGGCCGGTGACGAAGGTCATGCCGCGCTCGTCGAGCCAGCGCCGCACCGCCCGCGCGTCGTCGTCGGCGACGGTGGCCATCGCGGCGACGAGCGCCGACTGGCTCAGCCGCTCCTTGAAGACCCCCATCGGGTTCAGCAGGGCGTCGTCGATGATCGCGTTGTGCATCCCCATGCAGCCCTCGTCGAACACGCCGAGGATCGCCTTGGTGCGGCGCAGGTCGGCCGCGAGCTCGTCACCGATCCGCCGCGCCGCGTCCGGGAGCGCACGCGCGTCCAGGTCGCGCACGTGGCGCAGGTCGTGGGCGATGCGGCCGTGGGCCAGCCACCCGCGCAACCCGCGCTCGAAGAAGGCGTCGGTGAAGTCCTCGCTCCACAGCGTGGCGTTGGCGCGCCCCGACTTGGTGAGGCTGCCGTTGAGGTTGAGCAGGCCCACCAGACCGGGCCAGGTGCCGCTCCAGTTGGCGACGGTGAGCACCGGGCCGCGGTGGTGCAGCAGCCCCGGGAGCACGTGGTGGGAGTACTGCCAGACGGCCTCGGCCACGACGACGGGGACGTCGGGGTCGAGGTCCCGGAAGACGTCCATGCCCATGCGCTGGCTGCTGATGAAGCCGTGGCCGGCCTCGGGGTCGAACGGGTGGCCGCGGACCAGCTCGACGCCCTCGGCGGCGAACGCGCGCGTCAGGGCCTGCTCCATGGCCGCCTGCGCGGGCCAGCAGACCTGGTTGGCGGCCGGGCGCAGGTCGCCGCTGGCGACGAGGACGGCCTTCCGGATGGGGTACGTCATGGGGTTCCTCTTCCGCCGGGCGCCGGGGCGACCGGGCCGGTCTGCTCTCGTGGCGACGTCACACCCGCGCGATGCGGAAGCCGTCGTCCTCGCGTTCCACCGGGAAGCGCTCCCAGCGCTCGAAGTCGTGCAGCACGATGATGCGGCTCAGGTCGCCGTCGACCTCCTGCATCATCCGGTCGAGGACCATCAGCGACTGGTAGTGGCTGCCGACCCCGAAACCGAGCGGGATGTAGCGGCCGTTGCCGTCGAGCCCGGTGAGGTTGGCGTAGCTGTACGCGCAGTCGCCGGCCACGACGACCGGGCCGCGCACGGTGGTCTCGACGATCACGTACTGCGAGCCGAAGGTGTGCGAGTCGGCGCCGAGGACCACGTGGATGCCGGGCAGCACGTCGCGGCGGTCGCCGTCGAGCAGCGTCAGGCGGTGGCCCTCGGCGGCTCGGAGCGCCTCGTGGACGTCGTCGGCGTCGAGCGTCTCGTATTTGAGCAGGGCCTGGGCAATCCCCTCCAATTGCTTCTTGTGCTTCTCGATCAGTTCTTGGGCGTCGGTGTAGGCCTCGTCCAGGATGCGCTTGACCTCGCCGTCAATGGCCTCTGCGGTCTTCTCGGAGTACTCCTTTTCCGGCGACATGACGAACGAGTAGTCCCTCATGCCCGTGTCGCCATAGTTGACGGGGCCGAGCCGATCGCTCATGCCCCAGGTCAGGATCATCTGCCGGGCGATCTTGGTGGCCTGCTCGATATCGGATTGCGCACCGCTGGAGATATCG
>JARGGE010000569.1 GCA_029210865.1 Trueperaceae bacterium | reverse complement strand
TTGACGAGGTAGTTGTGCTTGGTGACCGGGAGGGTCACGCCGGTGACGTCGGCCTCCTGGAAGGCGTCGGTCCCGATGAGCGACAGCGGCACGTTGCCGGTGATGGCCACCACCGCCGACGAGTCCATGAAGGCGGTCGCGAGCCCCGTCACGAGGTTCGTCGCGCCCGGACCGGACGTCGCGAAGCAGACGCCGGTGGTGCCGCTGGCCCGGTAGTAGGCGTCGGCGGCGTGCGCTCCGGCCTGCTCGTGGCGGACGAGGACGTGGCGGATCGGCGAGTCGTAGAGGGCGTCGTAGATCGGCATGATCGCCCCGCCCGGGTAACCGAAGACCGTCGTCACCCCCTGACGTTCGAGCGCCTTGAGCACGGCGGCTGCACCGTTCATGCGCATCATGCGGACCCTCCTCGGGCGCGCCCCGGTGGTGTGCGGGGTGGCGCCGGCGCGTGCGACCCCCTACGCGAAACCCCGCCAGGTCCATGACCGTGGCGGGGTCCAGGGTGGTCGACCGCGAGCGGTGAACCTACGCCGGCGACCCCTGGCGCGCTAGGAGCGAACGGCCCGCTTCGACAGAGGCGGGAAGCACGACCAGCACGGGGTGGGCGAGGTTCATCGCCGCGGAGTATACGGGGTGCTATGCTGCGTGTCAACCGATCGAACGCGCCGCGTACCGTCCTGGTCGCGGTACCCGCGCCTTCGCCTTCGCTGGAGGCCCGTCATGGAAACCCTTCGCGTATCGGCCTCCTCCCGCCCCAACGCCGTCGCGGGAGCGGTGGCTGCCTTGTTGCGCCAGGAAGGGGCGGTCGAGGTCCAAGCGATCGGACCGCACGCGGTGAACCAGGCCGTCAAGGCGCTCGCCATCGCTCGCGCGTACCTCGAGCAGGACCAGCTCGACCTCACCGCCGCGCCCGGCTTCGTCAAGCTCGAGCTGCACGAGGAGGAGCGCACCGCGGTCCGCTTCGACGTCCACGCCGTTCCCCGCACCGCCGCCGTCGACGTCGGCGAAGGGGTCCTCGCCGAACCCCCGGCCTAGAACCGGGTCGCCGGCGTCGGCCAGCGCGCCGGCGTGGCCCCTGACGTCTGCGTAGGCTGCGGGGCGTGACGCCCCCTGCCCCGCCCGCCACCGCCCGCGACGCCACGATCGCCGCGCTCACGCGCGTCCTCGCGGACGGCGAGCGGGCGACCGTGGCCCTCGACCGGGCGCTGGGGGCCGTCGCACCCGGCGCGGAGCGCGCCCTCGCCACCGGCCTCGTCTACGGCACCCTGCGCTGGCTGCCCGCCCTCGACGCGGCGCTGGCCCCCCACCTGCGCGACGCGGAGGCGCTTCCGCTGCGCGTGCGGCTCGCCCTTCGCGTGGGCGCCTACGAGCGCGCGGTGCGGGGGACGCCGCCGCATGCCGCGGTGCACGCTTGGGTCGACCTGGTCAAGCGCTCGCGAGGCCCCGAGCGCGCGCTCGCGGGGCTCGTGAACGCGGTGCTGCGCCGCGTCGACCTCGCCGACCCGCGGGTGACGGCGGACCCGGCCGCCGCGGTCGCCTTGCCCCCCGCGCT
>JARGGE010000568.1 GCA_029210865.1 Trueperaceae bacterium | reverse complement strand
CCAGGTCGACGCGCCTCGGATCGTACTCGACGGCCAGCACCCGGAACCCCGCGACGACGTCGAGCAGGCCCGCCCGGTGATCGGCGAGAAGCGCCCGAGCGACCGCGTGCAAGACGGCGTTGGCACGTTCGTCGATCGAGGTGCCGAACTCGAACTCGGCCGTGCGGGCGACCGTCAGCCCACGCTGCCACGTCGGCGGCGGTCGCCCACCGCTCATGCGTGGCGGACGTCGACCCCGGCGGCGGCCAAGGCGCGCCGCACCGACTCGGCGTTCGCGACGGCGCTCGGATGGTCGCCGTGGACGCAGAGCGTGTCGGCCTCGACCCGGGCGACGCCGCCCCCCAAGGCCGGCACCTCCTGGTGCACCACGATGGCGACGGCCCGAGCGGCGACCTCGTCGGCGTCATGGATCAACGCGCCCGGCAGGGAGCGCGGCGCGAGCGTACCGTCCGGGAGGTAGGCCCGGTCGGGGAACGCCTCGCGCAGGGCCCGCAGGCCGGCGCCAGCCGCGGCGGCCTGCATGATGGCGCCACCAGGGCCCGCCAGCACCATGAGCGGCAAGTCGGCATCGAACGTGGCGACGGCGCTCGCGACCGCGTCGGCGACGACGCGGTCGCGAGCCATGCGGAGGTAGAGCGCCCCGTGGGCCTTCACGTGGCGCATCGACAGCGCTTCGGCGCGGAGGAAGCCGGCGAGCGCACCGAGCTGGTAGATGACGAGGGCCTGAAGCTCGTCCGGGGCCAACTCCATGTCGCGCCGGCCGAACCCCATGAGGTCGGGGAACCCGGGGTGAGCGCCGATCGCGTTGCCCGCGGCCTTCGCCGTGCGCACCGCGTCCCAGATCGTCCTCGGGTCACCGGCGTGGGATCCACACGCCAGGTTGACGGAGGTCACCTGACCGAACAGGCGCTCGGGGTCACCCAGGATCCACCTGCCGTAGGACTCACCGGCATCGGCGTTCAGATCGACGGTCCACCGCTGGGCCATGTTCGCTCCTCGCTTCCAGCGCCGGCGCCAGCCGGGCGGGTTTTCGTTGCGGGGTCGACGCCACGTACGCCGCGGCCAACCACGGCGGCGTTCGGCCCGCTCTTGGATGCAGTATACGGATTCCGCAACTTCATGCTTGACAGATGGCGGATTCCGCTCGATACTACGGGCCATCGCCGGGCGGCCCGTCCTCACGGTGACGCTGCGGGAGGTGCCATGGCGCGCACGCTCGACTCCATGATCGACGCAACCGACGTCGCGATTCTCGACATCCTCCAGCGCGACGGGCGCACACCGTTCAGCACGATCGCCCGCGAGCTCGACCTACCGGAGAGCACGGTGCGGCAGCGCTGCAAGAAGATTCTCGATTCCGGTCTCGTGTCGATCGTCGCCACCGGCGATCCGCTCCGGTGGGGCATCCCCGTCGAGGCCATCCATCTCGTTCGGATCGACCCCCTGAGCCTCGAGGCGGCCTCGGCTGGTCTCACCGTCATGCTGGAAGTGCGGTACCTGGGCGTGACCCTCGGCGGCACCGTCTTGATCGTCGAATCGCTCCACTCCTCGGTCG
>JARGGE010000567.1 GCA_029210865.1 Trueperaceae bacterium | reverse complement strand
GTCAGGCCGGGCGCGGCGCGAGCGGCGCGCGGGGCCGCTTCGACCGCTGCACGAGCGCGAGTCCGACCACCGCGACGAGCCCGCCCACCAGCGTCAGCGACGACGGCACCTCGCCGAGCCACCACCACGACAGCAGCAGGGACACCACCGGCACCAGGTAGAGGAAGGACGTGACCAGCGGCGCCGGCGCGCGCGACAGGGCGATCGCGAACAGCGTGTAGGCAATCGCCGAGGGGACCACGCCCAGGTGGACGACCGCCAGCGTCGCCATGGCCGGCGCGTCGGCGATCGCCGCCAGCGCCCCCGGCGCGAAGACGAGGAGCGGGAGGGTGCCGCCCCACGTGAGGAAGGCGGTCACCTCGAGCGGCCGGTAGCGCCGGAAGAAGGGGCGCTGCAGGACGGCGAAGAAGGCGGTCGCGGATGCCGACACGAGCACCAGGCCCGCCGCCGGGTGAATCCGGCCGACCGCCCCGTCGCCGAGGACGATCAGCGCCACCCCGCCGAAGGCGACCGCGGAGCCGAGCCATCCGAGCGCCGGCAGTCGCTCGCCGGTCAGCCACCAGGCGACGAGCGCGGTGAGCACCGGGGCGGTCGCGATGATCAGGCTCGTGGCGCCCGCCGAGACGTGCACCTCGCCGAAGTTGAGCGCGAGGTGGTAGGTGGTGAGCCCCACGACCCCAACGCCCACGAAGCGAGCGACGTCGCGCCGCTCCGGCCACAGCCGCCGGCGGAAGACGAGCAGGAGCGGCACGAAGGCGAGCGAGGCCACCGCGTGACGCAGCAGCGTCAGGTGCGCCGGACCGTACCCCTCGAGGCCGATCTTGATGGCCGGGAAGGCCGACGCCCACAGCACGACCAGGAAGCCGAGGACGACGAAGGTGCCCGCGCTCACGCGCGCCTTCCCGCGCTCACGCGCGCCTTCCGGGCGCCGCGCCCGCGCCGGCCCGGCTCAAGCGGGCAACCGCACCTTGGCGCCGCAAGCGCAGAGCTCGTCGTCGCGCACCATCGTGGTCGTCCCCTCGCGGTACCAGAGCGCGCCGCAATCGGGGCAGCGCACCTCGGGGGCGTCGAGGCCCGAGATGGCCTCGGCTTCGACGAAGCGCGCCTGACCGCACCAGTGGCAGACCACCTGCGCGCCCCCCTCCTCCTCGATCATCTCGGCGCGCTCCTCGGGGGTGAAGTAGGCGATCGCGGCGAGCGCCTTCTCGTCGCTGCAGCGGCAGCGGAAGGCGAGCGGCAGCGCCTCGTCGGTCAGGAGCTCGAAACCGAGGCCCCAGGTGAGCTCCTCCATGACGTGCAACAGGGTGTGCTCGTGCATGACGTCGGTCAGTTGCCCGAAGGCCTTGACGTTCGCCTCCAGGAGCGCGAGCGCGCCGTCCTCGGCGCCGGGCAGAGCCTGCAGGATGACGCCACCTGCGCGCCGCACGCGGCGCGCGGGTGGCGTCCCGGGCCGCGCCTCGGCGAAGCTGACGCCCAGCAGCACGGCCGACGCGATCTGCTCCGAACGCGCCAGGAACGTCACGACGTCCTCGGCGATCTCGCCCGAGGCGAGCGCCAC
>JARGGE010000566.1 GCA_029210865.1 Trueperaceae bacterium | reverse complement strand
GCCAGCCCGATCTACGCCGCGCTCCACGAGCCGATCTACGCGCAGGGGGCGGCGACCGGGTGGGCGGCCGCACGCGTGCATGCCGAGGTCGCCGCCACGTGGCCCGAGGACCTGCCGCGCGCCCACGCCGAGATGGTGCTCCCCGAGCTCTTCGACGAGGTGCCCGAGCTGCACCCGCTCCGTGGCGCCGCCGAGCTCCTGGCCCGCAAAGACGACTGGCCGGCGCTCTACGAGCCGGCCGTGCTGGCGCGCAACCGCGTGCCGGTCGCCGCGGTCGCCTACGCCGACGACCTCTACGTGCCGCTCGCCTTCGCCCAGGAGACGGCCGCGCGGGTACCGAACGTGCGCCTGTGGGTGACCAACGAGTTCGAGCACGACGGCTTGCGCGTCGAGCCGCGCGTGTTCGCGCGCTTGCGGGAGCTGCTCGTCGGGTGACCGACGTCCAGGTGGTGGACAGCCACACCGGCGGCGAACCGACGCGCGTCGTGCTCGCCGGCGGCCCCGACCTGGGCGGCGGCAGCCTGGCCGAGCGCCGCGCGCGCTTCGACGCCGCGCACGGCGCCTGGCGCGACGCGGTCGTGCGCGAGCCGCGCGGCCACGCGGCCATGGTGGGGGCGCTCCTGCTTCCCCCCGACGACCCGGCCGCGGCGGCGGGCGTGCTCTTCTTCAACGACGTCGGCACCCTGGGCATGTGCGGTCACGGCACGATCGGTCTGCTCGTGACCTTGCACCATCTGGGGCACCTCGCGCTCGGCGAGCACCGCATCGATACACCCGTGGGCCCGGTGGGGGCGACCCTGCTCGACGCCCGTACCGTCGAGATCGCCAACGTCCCCGCGTACCGCCACCGCGCCGGGGTGGCGCTCGACGTGCCGGGCTACGGGCGCGTCGTCGGCGACGTCGCCTGGGGTGGGAACTGGTTCTTCCTCGTCCACGGCGACCGCCGCGACCTGCGACTCGACACCGTGGCCGCGCTCACCGCGGAGGCCAGCGCGATCCGCGACGCGCTCGAGGCCGCCGGCGTCACCGGCGCCGACGGCGCGGTCATCGACCACGTCGAACTGATCGGTCCCACCGCCAGCGCCGACGCGCGCAGCTTCGTGCTCTGCCCCGGCGGCGCGTACGACCGCTCGCCCTGCGGCACCGGCACCAGCGCGCACCTGGCCTGCCTGCACGCCGAAGGCCGGCTGACGCCGGGGCGCGTCTGGCGGCAGGAGAGCGTCGTCGGCAGTCGTTTCGAGGCCTGGATCGACGCGGTCGACGGTGCGCAGGTCCGCCCACGCCTGCGCGGCCAGGCCTTCGTGACCGGCGAGGCGCGCCTGAGGTTCCACCCCGACGACCCCTTCCGCTTCGGGTTGCGCTGACGCGGGTTGCGCTGACGCGGGTTGCGCTGACGCGGGTTGCGCCGACACGTGCTGCGCCGACGCGCGCTACGCTGACGCCTGGCGCCTCGGCGCCGTCCCCTTGGAGGTCCGCATGGTCTGCCCCAAGTTCGACACTTTGACCTGACCTGATCACCCGCGTTCCGTTTGGGACGCGGGTTCTCCCTTGTCGCGAGGT
>JARGGE010000565.1 GCA_029210865.1 Trueperaceae bacterium | reverse complement strand
AGCAGGCCAGGCACGTGCGCCCCACGGCGATCGCGTGCGCGAGGCCCTCCTCGGAGATGAAGGCCAGCGAGTCGGCGCCGATGCGGCGACGGATCTCGTCGACGGTCATCGTCGCGGCGGCGAGCTCCTGGCGCGCGGCGGTGTCGATCCCGTAGTAACAGGGGTAGGCGATCGGCGGGCTCGAGACGCGGAAGTGCACCTCGCGCGCGCCCGCCTCGCGCAGCAGCGCCACGATCCGCCCCGAGGTCGTCCCGCGGACGATCGAGTCGTCGACGAGCACCACCCGCTTGCCGCGGACGGCGCCGGTGGGCGCGAGCTTGAGCCGTACCTTCTGGTCGCGCAAACGCGGGTTGGGCGCGATGAAGCTGCGGCCGGCGTAGGGCGACTTCTGCAAGCCCAGGTCGAACGGGATGCCCGAGGCGCGGGCGTACCCGAGCGCGGCCGCGAGCCCCGACTCGGGGACGCCGACGACCACGTCGGCGTCGGCCGGCGCCTCGCCCGCGAGCACCTCCCCCATCCGGACGCGTGCCGCATGGACGTCGGCGCCGTCGAGGACGCCGTCGCCGCGGGCGAAGTAGATCCACTCGAAAGCGCACGGGGTGGGCACCGGTTCGAGGACCTGGCGGGAGTGCAGGCCCTCGTCGTCGGCGACGAGCAGCTCGCCGGGGCGGACGTCGCGCAGGAAGCGCGCGCCCATGAGCACGAGCGCCGCCGGTTCGCTGGCGAAGGCGTAGCCGGCGCCGTCGGGCAGCTCGCCGACCACCAACGGCCGCACGCCGTGGCGGTCGCGCAGCCCGATCACCTGGCGGCGGTCCATGAGCACGACCGCGAAGCCCCCCTCGAGCTCCGCCATGACGCGCGCGGTGGCGTCCTCGAGCGACAGCTCGGCGTAGCGCGCGATCAGGTTGATCATGACCTCGCTGTCGTTCGTCGTCTGGAAGACGGCCCCCTGCTCGAGCATCGCGTCGCGGATGACGCGCGCGTTCGTGAAGTTGCCGTTGTGGGCGAGCGCGAGCAGCCCCTTGTTCGAGCGCACCGTCAGCGGCTGGGCGTTGAAGCGCAACGAGGCCCCGGTGGTCGAGTAGCGCGTGTGGCCAATGCCCGTGCGGGCGTCCTCGAAGCGCAGCAGGTCGAGCCGCGGCTCGTCGAACACCTCGGCGACGAGGCCCATGTCCTTCTCGATGCGGATCTGGTCGCGGCTCGCCACGCAGATGCCGCACGACTCCTGGCCGCGGTGCTGGAGCGCGAACAGACCGACGTGCACCAGGGCCGCGACGTCACCGCCGGCGCCGCGCGGCGTCAGGTGGACGCCGACGACGCCGCACTCCTCGTGGGGGTGATCGTCGTCGAGGTCCCAGCGCGCGTCGGCGACTGGGGCCCCCGGACGTGCGGTCACGCCAGCGCCTCGGCGATCGGGCGCTCGAAGGCGGCGACCGCCGCCTCGAGCGGCAGCTCGAGGCGCGCGTCGGCGACGCGCAACCGCAGCGCCGCGCCGCCCACGCGGCCGAGCCGCACGGCGCCGACGCCGCCCGCCTCGGCCGCGCGCCGCAGCGCCTCGGACCG
>JARGGE010000564.1 GCA_029210865.1 Trueperaceae bacterium | reverse complement strand
ACCACGTCGAGGAGTTGCTGGCGCACGTCCGGGCGCGCTTCCCCCGCACCACGGTCATCGGTCGCGCCACCGAGCGCGGCGCCCACGCCCTGCGCGTCGGCTGACGGCGCGGGGCAGGTGGAGCTCCTCGATGGGCTCGCCTGGCTGGGGGTGCTGACCTTCGCGGTCAGCGGCGCGCTGGTGGCGGTCGAGCGGCGTTTCGACCTGATCGGCGCGCTCGTCCTGGCGGCGGTCACCGCGATCGGCGGCGGGAGCATCCGCGACGTGATCGTCGGGGCGCTGCCCCCGGCCTCCTTCACCAACGAACCGCTGCTCTGGGCGGTGGCGGCGACGGCGGTCGCCACCTTCTACCTGCACCGCCGGCTGCGGCTCGAGAGCGGCTGGCTCTACGCCCTCGACACGCTGGGGCTGGCGATCTTCGCCGCCCTCGGCGCCGAGCGCGGGCTCTCCTTCGGGTTGGGCCTGTGGGGCTCGGTCTTCGCGGGCGCCGTGAGCGGGGTCGGCGGAGGGGTCCTGCGCGACGTGCTGAGCGGCCAGGTCCCCGGCATCTTCTACCGAGCCGGTGACTTCTACGCCTCGGCCGCCGCCGTCGGCGCGCTCGTCACCTTCGCACTCTACGGCGTGCAGCCCGACCTCGCGGTGCTGGCCGGGATCGCCGTCACCACCGCCGTGCGGGCGGGGAGCCGGATGCTGAAGCTCCAGCTCCCCGTGCCTCGCGATTGAGGCTCGGCGGCCCGACCGGGGGTCGCTCGGACCGCTCGGTCAAGCCGCGGCGTCCGTCACTCGACGATGACCGCCGCCTTCATGCCCGCCTGGTAGTGCCCAGGAACGAAGCAGCCGATCTCCCAGGTGCCGATCAGTTCGGTCGGAAGGGTGAAGTAGATCTCGACCGACTGGCCGGGCTCGAGCTCGACCTCGACGAAGCCGCTCGTGCCGACCTCCCAATCGTCGCCGGCCACCTTGACGGGGAGCGCGTCGAGCAGGTTCGTCTCGTAGCCGTCGGGCACGCCGTCCTCGACGAGGACGCTGCGGCCGACGAGCACCTCGTGCCCCATCATCCCGACGTTGCTGAAGACGACGCTGTACGGCTGACCCGCCTTGAAGACGATCGGGGCGTTCGCCTCGCCGCCGGCGACCGTGAAGCTGAACTCGCGCAGCTCGATGACGACCTCGATGCGCTCGGCGTCCTGCGCGAAGGCGAAGGAGCCGACCGTGACGAGGAGGAAGGTGAGGAGGGCGAAGAACCGGAACCGCGGGGGCATGGAGGACCTCGGTGCGCACGATGGCGCGATGCGTTGCGTCGGTCGTCGAGGCCGACATCGCCACTTCGCGCCGGACCACGTGCGCGGCCGCACCGATCGACGTCGACCATGATGGACGGCCCGTGGCTCATTAGGACGCGAAAGCTTGCGGCACGATACCCCCGTGGCGTCGGGACCCGCAAGGGCGCGCATCACGGGTGCAGCAGCGTCACCCCGACCGGCGCGAAGCGCTCCATCTCGGCGAGCGCGGCGCCCGCCTCGTCGAGCGGTCGCCGCGCGCCGATCAGCCGCTCGAGCGGCACGTTCCGGTCGAGCACGAAGCGGAAG
>JARGGE010000563.1 GCA_029210865.1 Trueperaceae bacterium | reverse complement strand
AGGATGCCAGCCGCGACAGCGAAGGCTTTGGACATGGCCAGGGCTACCTTTATCCGCACGCCTACCGCGATCACTGGGTGGCCCAGCAGTACCTGCCGGACGCGCTGCAGGCGAAGGTCTTCTACCAGCCCTCCGACCAGGGGTACGAGGCGCGCGTCCGCGACGAGGTCGCGCGCCGCCGCGAGGCGCAGCTCGCGGCGATGCTCGAGGGTGAGGCGAGCGCGCCCGCGGAGGTGCTGACCACTTCACCGAGCGACCGCGCGCGCGACCGCTGGCTCGAGCGCACCGTCTCGGCCGCCGGCGCGCGGCTCGCCAGCGTCCGCGACGCCGTCGTGGAGCTCGCCCGCCTGCAGCGCCACCACGTGGTGCTCGACGTGGCCGCCGGGACCGGGCTGCTCGCCTGGGAGGCGGTGCGGCGGACGCCCGAGGGCCAGGTCTGGGCCGCGAGCGACGACCCCAAGCACGCCGCCGCCCTGCGGCAGCAGGCGCTGCGGCTCGACGCGCTGGAGCGCCCCGTGGTCGTCGACGCCGCGCCGTCCGCCGTGGTCGCCGCGGTGGCCGCCCTCGACCCCGCGCTGCGCTTCGACCGCGTCCTCGGCCGCGGGGCGCTCGGCGCACGACCGGAGGCCGACCTGCGCGCCTGGGCCGACCTGCTGCGCCCCGACGGCGCGATCGTGCTCGCCCAGACCGACGGGCGCCGCGCGCAACGCCTCGCCGACCTGGTCGACTGGAGCGACGACCCCGCGCTCGGCGCCCGCGTCGCGAGCGCCGAGGACGGCCTCTACGCCGACGCCGAGACCTGGGACGAGCCGCGCTGGCGCGCGCTCGCGAGCGCGGTGGAGCTGCGCGTCGACGAGGTGCGCGAGCTGCGCGCCCGCGGCGACCAGCGCATCGACCCGGCCGCCGTCGAGCGCTGGTTCGGCACCGCCGCGGCGCCGGGCGCGTACGCCCGGGCGCTGGCGAGCGTGCTCGACGCCGCGGGCGTCGAGGACGTGGCGCGCCGCTACCGCCGCACCTTCACCGGTCGCGTGGTGGCCTGGCAGACGACCGTCGTGGTCGCCCGCCTGGGGCGCTGACCCGCAGCGCCGAGCGGCGACGCGGCGCGAGACCTACAGGCGCTCGTAGGCGCGCAGTTGCCGCAAGGCGTCGAGCGTGAGCATCCCCGCCCACGCGACGCGGCTCGCGGCCCACGCCTCGCTCTCCTCGCCCCACGACCACACGGGCCACCAGGCGCCGTCGGGTGCTTGCGTCTCGATCAGGTGGTCGAGCTGCGCCGCCAGCGGCTCCGCGAGGACGCCCGCCAGCGCCGCGGCCGGGTGGGGCGCCAAGGCCAGCGGCTTGAGGCCGTAGCCCGCCCAGTCGTCGGGCGTGCGCCCCACCGCCGCCTCGGCGATCGGGACCACGAGGGTGCGCAAGCGCCCCCGCAACCCGGGCGAGACGTGCGGGGCGTCGAGCAGGTGCGCGACGTTGATCAGGTCGTGCATCTCGAGGCCCACCGCGGCGCGCGCCTCGACCTCGCGCACGACGTCCTCGGCGAGCAGGTCGAGCCAGGCCTCGTCGGCCGCCGGCCCCAGCGCGTACAGCTGCGCGACCAGGTCGGCCTT
>JARGGE010000562.1 GCA_029210865.1 Trueperaceae bacterium | reverse complement strand
AGCGCTACACCGAGGCCACGGGCTTCGACGCCGTGCACAAGCTGGAGGACCCCGGCTTCCTGCTCCCGCTGCTCGAGGCCCTCGAGCGCGTCCGTCCCCCGGGCGGGGGGCGCGTGCTCGTGCTCGGTTGCCACCGCGGCGACGAGATGGCGGCCCTGGGCCTGCTCGAGCCGGCGCCGAGCGGGCTCGAGGTGGTGGGGGTCGACCACGCCGCCGGGCCGTTGGCGGAGGCGCAGGCGCGCTTCGCGAGCGCCCGCTTCGTGCTGGGCGACGTCGCCGCGCTCGACCCGGCGCTCGGCCGCTTCGACCTCGTGGTCGCCGTCGCGGTGCTCCAGAGCCGCGGCGTCGACGACCGGGCGCTGCTCCGGCATCTGGTGCAGGCGCACGTCGCCGAGGCCGGGGCGCTCCTGATCGGCGTGCCGGCGAGCCGCTTCCGGGCGCACGACGTGGTGTGGGGCGCGCGCACACGCAACTACCGCGAAGCCGACCTGTCGCTCGCGGTCCAGGACCTGGCCGTGTACCGCCGCTACCTGCACCAGCACCGCTTCCGGACCCACGTCGGCGGACGCTACGACCTGTTGCTCACGGCCTGGCGGGGACGCTGAGCGGTGCCCTGGAGCCACGTTCCCCACACGGCCGACGTCGTGATCGAGGCGGAGGCACCGACGCTCGAGGCGCTGTGCGTCGAGGCGGCCGAGGCGCTGACGGCGCTGCTGGTCGCCGACCCGGCCGCGGTCGCCGAGGCGGCGGCCGAGCCCGTGCAGGTCCGCGCGGCGTCGCCGGAGGAGCTGTTGCTCGGGTGGCTGCGGGCGGTCCAACTGGCCTTCGAGCTCGACCGACACGTCGGCCGCCGGTTCGGCGTCAAGATCGAGGGAGGGGCGCTCGAGGGCGTCATCGGGGGCGCGCCCTTCGACGTGGCGCGCCACGGGGCCACGACGGAGGTGAAGGGCGTGACCTACCACGGGCTGGTGGTCGAGCGCACCCCAGCGGGTTGGCGGGCGCGGGTGCTGGTCGACCTGTAGAGGAGGCGAGGAGCGATGAGCGCGACGTCCACGGCCGCACCGCTGCGTTTCGAGCGCGAGAGCGACGTCACCTGGCGGTTGGTGCGCGACCCTGCGCGGGGCATGCGTGTCGACGGCCGCGTGTTCGTCGACGACCGGCTCGCGCGGGCGCTCGAGAACGACCCCGCCCTGGAGCAGGTCGCGAACGTCGCGACGCTCCCCGGCATCCGGGGCGCCAGCCTGGCGATGCCCGACGTGCACTGGGGCTACGGCTTCGCCATCGGCGGCGTCGCGGCGACCGACCCCGCCGACGGCGGTGTGGTCTCGCCGGGCGGCGTCGGGTACGACGTCAACTGCGGCGTGCGCCTGCTGCGCACCGACCTCACCGAGGCCGACCTGCGACCGCGGCTGGCGCACCTGATCGACGCGCTGTTCGCCCGGGTGCCGGCCGGGGTGGGGCAGGCGGGGCCGTACCGCTTCGAGGGGTGTGAGCTCGACGCGGTGCTCGCCGAAGGGGTGCCCTTCCTGCGTCGCCGCGGCCTGGCGGAGGACGACGACGTCGCCCACTGCGAGGACGGCGGCGTCCTCGAGGGCGCGCGCCCCGA
>JARGGE010000561.1 GCA_029210865.1 Trueperaceae bacterium | reverse complement strand
GGTTGGAGCGCGCCCTCAAGGACCTGCGCGAGACCCTCGACGCGGCGGAGCTGGGCGTCGAGATCGAGGCGGTCGCGGGGGGCTTCCAGCTGATCGTCGCACCGGCCGTGGCGCCGCAGCTCGCGGGCTTGCTGTCGCCGCCGCCCTCGCCGCACCTCACCGCGGCCTCGCTCGAGACCCTGGCGCTGGTGGCGTACCACCAGCCGGTCACGCGGGGCGAGCTCGAGGCCGCTCGTGGCGCCAACTGCTCGTCGACGGTGGAGACGCTCCTCGAGCGGGAACTCATCAAGGTGGTGGGCCGGCGCGATGTCATCGGCCGGCCGGCGCTCTACGCGACCACGGAGCGCTTCCTGATCGAGTTCGGGCTCCGGTCGCTCGACGACCTGCCCCCCTTGGGCGAGCAGCCGGACGCGTTCCTGCGCGGCTGACCGCCGCGTCGCCGGCGCGGACACGCGGGGCCAGCGCTTCGCTCAGCCCGCCCGCGTCGCCAAGAAGCGCAAGGCCGCCCGGTACCCCTCGACGCCGAGTCCGGCGATGGTGCCGACGCAGACGGCGCCGGTGAGCGAGATGTGGCGGAACGGTTCGCGCGCGTGGACGTTCGAGAGATGCACCTCGACCACCGGCAGGTCGACCGACGCGATCGCGTCGCGCAGCGCCACCGAGGTGTGGGTGTAGCCGGCGGGGTTGATCGTCAGACCGGCGGCGCCGGTGTCGCCGGCCTCGTGGACCCAGGCGATCAGGTCGCCCTCGTGCGCGCTCTGCCGGGCGACGAGGTCGAAGCCGTGCTCCGCGGCCACCGCCGCGCAGGCGGCGTTCACGTCCGCGAGCGTCGCGGTGCCGTATACCTCGGGTTCGCGCCGGCCGAGCCGGTCGAGGTTGGGGCCGTGGAGCACCCACAGGGTCGAGCGGGCGGGGGAGTCGCTCATGGGGTCGCTACCTCCTCGGGGCTCGGTCCGAGCGTCGCCCGCAGCGTCGTCCAGGCGTGCTCGAGTTCGGGGTCGTCGACGTCGTCGACGACGGTGGGCCGGCCGAGCCGTTCCAGCAGGACGAAGCGCACGCGTCCGCCCCGACGCTTCTTGTCGCGCGCCATGATCCCGCGCAGGTCGCCATACGGCACATCGGGAAGCGGGGCGTCGGCGGCCCACCGGGCAAGCGCGAACGCGTCCGCACGCCAGTCGTCGAGGCCTCGCCCGTGGCCCAGGAGCGCCGCGTAGGCCAGCCCGTACGCGACGGCGCTGCCGTGCGCGAGCGCGTGATCGGTGGCGGTCTCGAGGGCGTGGGCGAGCGTGTGCCCCAGGTTCAGGTGGGCGCGCGCCCCCTTCTCGAGGGGGTCGCCGGCCACCACGTCCGTCTTCACGCGAACGCCGGCGGCGACCAGGCGGGTCCAGGCGTCGGCGTCGAGGTCGTCGGCGAGGCCGAAGGCGCCGTCCGCCGGGTGGAAGGCCGATCGCCAGGGGGCGTCGGCGAGCAGCGCGTGCTTGTAGAGCTCGACCGCGCCCTCGCGGAGCACGGCGGGGGGGAGGGTGGCGAGCGCCTCGACGTCGGCGACCACCACCCGCGGCTGCCAGAAGGCGCCCACCAGGTTCTTGCCGGCCGCCAGGTCGAGGCCGGT
>JARGGE010000560.1 GCA_029210865.1 Trueperaceae bacterium | reverse complement strand
CGCCGGCGGCTGCGCTCAGCTCGAGGGCCTCGCGCTGGCGGACCGCGTAGGCCACCTCGGCCGCGGCGAGCGCGCGCGACCCGTGGGCGCGCAGCACGCGCTGGAAGGCGTTGGTCACGTCGATGCGGGCCGCGCGGCGGGCGGCGGCCACCTCGGCTTCCGCGCGCGCGGCGTCGGCCCGCGCGCGGTCGATCGCGTCGCCGCTGGGGCCGAGGCCGAGGACGGGGAAGCTCAGCGAGAGCGCGATGGCGTCGAAGCTGGCGTCGTCGAGGTCGGTGGTGCCGGCGGCGCCCAGGTCGCGCTCGCCCCAGGTCCAGCGGTAGCCGGTGCTCAGCTCGCCGCGCACGGGGGCGGCGGTGACGGTCAGCTGCCGGCGCGCGAGCTCTAGGGTGCGTTCGGCGAGCACGACGCTCGGCGCCGCGTCGGCGTGCCGCAGCGCCTCGGCGTACGTCAGCGGCTCGGCCTGCGCGAAGGCCGGCAGCGCGAGCGCCGAAGCCAGCAGGCACGCGAGCATGGCGCGTCGGGCACGGCGCGAGCTCGCGCTGCGCGCACCGGGCGCGGCGCGTCGGGGATCGGAAGGGCGGATGGGGGTCATGGGCACGTTGGCGGGCTCCTCGGTCGTACGCGAACGGCAGCGTACCTAACCGAAGGTAGGGCGACCGTCGCCGCGGTCGCCAACCCGCCCGGTCAGGCGGCCGCGTTCCGGAGCGCCGGGTCGAGCAGGTCGCGCAACCCGTCGCCGAACAGGTTGAAGCCGAACGACGCCAACAGGATCGCCAGGCCCGAGAAGACCGAGGTCCACGGCGAGAGCAGCAGGTAGTCGCGGCTGTCCGAGAGCATGAGCCCCAGCGAGGGGGTGGGCGGCTGCGTGCCCAGCCCCAGGAAGGAGAGCGAGGCCTCGACCAGGATGGCGGTGGAGAGCGAGAGCGTCACCTGCACCATCAGCGGTGCGGCGATGTTCGGGAGCACGTGCCGAAGCATGATCCGCAGCGGCGGCGCGCCGAGCGCCCGCGCGGCGGCGACGTAGTCCCACGAGAGCACCGTGAGCGCCGGGCCGCGGGCGAGTCGCGCGAAGATCGGCGTGTAGACGATGCCGATCGCGAGGCCGGTGTTCACCGCGCCCGGCCCCAACACGGCGAGCACCGCGATCGCCAGCAGGATGATCGGGAAGGCGAGCAGCACGTCCATGAAGCGCATGATCACGCGGTCGGTCCAACCGCCGAAGTAGGCGGCGACCAGCCCGGCGAGCCCGCCGACGAGCGTGGCGATCGTCACCGCGCCCAGCGCGGTGGAGACGCTGGTGCGGTACCCGTAGAGGATGCGCGACCAGAGGTCGCGGCCGAAGTTGTCGGTCCCGAGCCAGTGGGCGGTCGTCGGTCCCTGCATGCGCTCGCGGATCGACTGGGCGAACGGGTCGTGGGTCGCGAGCTGCGGCGCGAACACGGCCGCACCGACGACCACGACGCAGAGCACGAAGCCGATCGATCCGATGCGGTTGCGCCACAGGCGCCCGAAGAAGCGGCGCATCAGACGTACTCCACGCGCGGGTCGATCCAGGCGTAGGTGAGGTCGACGAGCAGGTTCACGAACACGAACACCGCCGTGACCACCAGGATGACGCCCTGCACCA
>JARGGE010000055.1 GCA_029210865.1 Trueperaceae bacterium | reverse complement strand
CTCGTGGGGCGCGCGTCGACGTGGGCGGCCGATCTCCACGTGTGGCCCGAGACCGCGCTCGGCTTCGTGGCCGAGGACGCCCGCGCGCCGCTCGCGGTCGCCAGCGGCGCGCTCGGGGCCCCGCTGCTCGCTGGCGCGTACCGGACCGACGCGGCCGGCGGCTGGCGCAACGCCGCGCTGCTCGCGTCCTCGACGGGCACCGCGTGGGGCGTCGACAAGGCCCACCTGGTGCCTCGCTTCGAGGCGTGGCTCACCCCCGGGGTGGGCGAGCGCTGGCCGGTCCTGGCCGCCGGGTGGCGGTGGGGGGTGCTCGTCTGCTGGGAGTCGCTGCACCTCGCCGCGGCGCGGGCGCGGAGCCTCGAGGCCGACGCCCTGGTGGTCCTCGTGCACGACGGCTGGGCCGGCGCGACGGCCACCCCCTGGTGGCACGCCCGCTCCGGTCGCTTGCTCGCCTGGGCCACGGGGAAGCCCGTGGTGGTGGCCTCGCACGACGGTCCGTCGATGGCCTGGAGCTTCGGCGGACGCCTGGTGGCCGACGCGCCGCCCGGCAGCCCGGGGTTCGTCGCGTCGCTCGCGAGCCCGCTCGCCTGGACGACGCCCTACGCCCGCGTCGGGCCGCGCGGCGTCGCTGCCGCCGTCGCACTCGCCTGGGTCGTGGCGGCCGCCGCTCGGGCACGCCGCCCGCGTCAGGGGTGCGGCGCCTCCGGCCCCCACGCCGCGTAGAACTCGGGGTTGCGCAGGTCGGGCTTGTTGTAGCGCAGCGGCGCGTCGCCGTCGATCGCGCGGAGCACGCCGCCGGCGGCCTCGAGGACGGCCTGCGACGCGGCGGTGTCCCACTCCGAGGTCGGCCCGAGCCGCGCGTAGAGGTGGGCCTCGCCCGCGGCCACCAGGCAGGCCTTGATCGCGCTGCCGCGCGCGGTGGTGCGCACGTCCCAGTCGGTCGCGATCCGGTCGAGCCAGGCGCGCGTGCGACCGCCGGCATGCGATCGGCTCGTCAGGACGCGCAAGGTTCGGTCGGTCGGGGCGGCGACGCGCAGCGGTCGCCACGGGCCCTCGCCCTCGCGCCGCCACGCGCCGGCGCCGGGCGCCCCGGCGTAATCGACGGCCGCCAGCGGGTCGTGGACCACCCCGAAGACGGGTCGCCCCGCTTCGACCAGCGCGACGTTGACCGAGAACTCGCCGGTGCGGTTGACGAACTCGCGGGTGCCGTCGAGCGGGTCGACGAGCCAGAAGCGGGTCCACGCGCGGCGGACCTCGTACGGCGCCGCGGCCTGCTCCTCGCTCAAGACCGGCAGCCTGGGGGTGAGGGCGCGCAGTCCGCGGGTCAGCAGCGCGTGGGCGCGCAGGTCGGCCTCGGTGACGGGGGTCGCGTCGCCCTTGAGTTGGACGTCGAACGCGCCTCGGTACACGTCGAGGATCGCGGCGCCGGCGTCGCGCGCGAGCGCCGCCACGGCGTCGCGGAGGGGGGCGAAGGGTTGCGGCAGCATCGCCGCATCGTACGTGGCGCCACCAGCCGTCCGTCCGCGCCGCCACCCGTCCGACCGTTGCGTGGGTCGCCTGCGCCGAGCGGCGCGGGTCGGCGGCGCTCGGCGCAGGTCGCCCGCGCCCGCGTCGGGCCGCCGGTCAGGTGGTCTTCGGTTCGCGGCCGCGCCCCAGCAACCGCAGGCCGTTCGCGACCACCAGGAGCGTCCCGCCCTCGTGCCCGACGACGCCCAGCGGCAGCGGCAGGCCGCCGACCACCGTCGCGACCACCATGATCGCCATGATCCCGAGGGCGAAGCCGAGGTTCTGGCGGATCACCCGCTTGGTCGCCTGCGCGAGGCGCACCGCCTCGCCCAGGCGCCGCAGGTCGTCGGAGAGCAGCGCGATGTCGGCCGTCTCGAGCGCGACGTCGCTGCCGGCGGCGCCCATGGCGATCCCGACGCCGGCGGTGGCCAGCGCCCCGGCGTCGTTGACGCCGTCGCCTACGAACGCGACCGGCCCCGCCTCCGCGAAGGTCCGTACGCGCGCCACCTTGTCCTCCGGCAGCAGGTCGGCGTGGGCGTCCTCGTCGGCGAGCCCGAGGTCGAGCGCCACGGCGTGCGCGACCACCGCGTGGTCGCCGGTCAGCACCGCGATGCGCCGGACGCCCGCGGCGCGGAGCTCGGCGAGCGCCTCGGCGGCGTGCGGACGGGGCGTGTCGGCGACCCCGATCAGCCCGAGCAGGCGCCAGGCGCCCCCCGTGCCGCCGTGATCGGCCACCACCACCACGGTGCGGCCGGCGTCCTCGAGCGCGGTCAGCGCCGCGTGGGCCTCGCCCTCGGCGTCGAGGTCCATCCCCTCGGCGCGCGCGAGCCGGCGGTTGCCGGCCCACGCCCGGTAGCCGTTCACCTGCCCGGTGACGCCGTGGCCCGGCCGCGCCTGGACGTCCACCGCGTCGACCGGTTCGATCCCGAGCTCCTGCGCGTGCGCGACCACGGCGCGCGCGATCGGGTGTTCGGAGGCGGTCTCGAGCGCCGCCGCGACCCGGAGCAGTCCCTCTTGGTCGAGCGCGAGCGGGGCCAGGTCGACCACGCGCATGACGCCGCGCGTCAGGGTCCCGGTCTTGTCGAAGGCGATGCCGTCGATCTCGGCGAGCGCCTCGAGCGCGCCGCCGCCCTTGAACAGCACCCCGCGGCGCGCGCCGGCGGCCAGCGCCGACAACACGGCGGCCGGCACGCTGATGACGACCGCGCACGGGCTCGCGACCACCAGGAGCGTCGCGGCCCGGTAGAACGCCTCGGACGCCGGCAGGCCGAAGGCGAAGAAGGCGCCGAGCGCGACCACCGTTCCTACCAGCACGAACACCGTGTAGCGCTGCCCGAACCAGTCGCTGAAGCGCTCGCTCGGCGCCTTGGCCGCCTGCGCCTCGGTCACGAGGCGCACCATGCGCGCGAGCGTCGAATCGCTCGCCCCCTTGGTCACCCGCACCACCAGCGCGCCGTGGCCGTTGACCGTCCCGGCGAAGACGTCGTCGCCGGCGTTCTTGTCCACCGGCACGGACTCGCCGGTGATGGGCGCCTGGTCGACGGCGGACGCGCCCCGGTCGACCACGCCGTCGAGCGGGACCCGTTCGCCCGGGCGGACGCGCACGAGCGCGCCGACGGGAACCTCCTCGGCGCGGCGATCGACCTCGCGGTCGCCGTCCTCCAGGACGTGGGCGGTGTCGGGGCGCAGCGACATGAGCGAGGCCACCGCGCGTCGGGTGGTGCCCATCGCGCGCTCCTCGAGGGTGCTGGCGAGGCTGAAGAGGAACAGCAAGATGGCGCCGTCGCGCGGGGCGCCGACCGCCGCCGCGGCCAGCGCGGCGAGCACCATCAGCAGGTCGATCTCGAGCTTGCCGCGGCGCAGCGCGCGCAGCGCCTCGAGCCCGGCCGGCCCGCCGCCGGCGGCGAACGCGAGCCCGTAGGCCCACGGCACGAGCGCGTCGGCGCCGGTCCATCCGGCGACGAGCCCTCCGGCGAGGCCGACGGCCGTGAGCGCGGTCCAGGTGATGCTCCACCGCAGGGCGATGCGCTCGGCGGCGAGTTCGGCTTGGAGTTCGTCGGCGTCCATGGAGGCAAGCGTACGCCGAGGGCCTCGGCCGCGCGTCCCTGGCGGACGCGCCCCGGTGCCCAGGCGCGTTCGGTGGCGCCGGGCTCCGTGCGATGATGCGCGGGTGACCGAGGCCCTCCGCGCGCTGGTCGCGCGCATCCATGCCGCGCCCGCGCAGGTGGTGTACAGCTTCGCCGGTGCCGGGGTCGAGGCGCTCGCCTGGCTCCATGCCGTCGGGGGTTCCTCGCGCACCGTGCTCGAGGCCGTCGACCGCTACGCCGCCGGTTCCCTCGAGGAGGGGGTGGGCGGACCGGTGGCGAAGGCGGTCGCGCCCGAGGTGGCCGTCGCGCTGGCCACCCGCGCGCGGGCCCGTGCCCGCGCCTTGGCGGGGTCCGCAGAGGCGGTGTGCGGCGTCGCCTGCACGGCGACGATCGCCACCGATCGCCCCAAGCGCGGCGAGCACCGGGCCTGGGTCGCCACCGCCGACGGGCTCGGCGTCCGCCTCTACGGGCTCACGTTGGCCAAGGGCGCGCGCGACCGAGCAGGTGAGGAAGCGCTCGTGAGCACCCTGGTGGTCCGGGCGGTCGCCGACGCCAAGGGGGTGCTCGAGGCGACCCCCTTGCCCTTGGTCGCGGGCGAGGCGCTCGAGCGACGCTTCGCGCCCGGGCCCGAGCTCCGCGCGTTCGCGGAGGGGCGCCGCCCGCTCCTGGCGATCGACGTCCACGGCGAGCCGGTCGACGCGCTGCCGTGGCCGGTGGGCGGCGGGGCGGTGGTGAGCGGTTCGTTCCACCCGCTCCACGACGGCCACTTGGGCCTGGCGGCCGCCGCGCAGCGCCACCTGGGCCGCGCGGTCGCCTTCGAGTTGGCCGTGGCCAACGCCGACAAGCCGAGCATCGACCTCGACGAGGCGCACCGCCGCGCGACCCAGTTCACCGGGCGGGCGCCGCTGCTGCTGACGCGCGCCGCGCGCTTCGACGCGAAGGCCGCGCTGCTGCCCGGCGCGGTCTTCGTGGTGGGAGCGGACACCGCCGCCCGGATCCTGGAGCCGCGTTTCTACGCCGACGTGTCGGAGCGGGCGACCGCGCTCGACGCCGTCCGCGCCGCCGGCGGCCGCTTCCTGGTGGCGGGACGGCGGACCGACGGGCGCTTCGTGACCCTCGCCGGCCTCGACGTCCCCGACCGACACGCCGACCTGTTCGAGGCGCTCCCCGAGTCGGCCTTCCGCGCCGACGTCTCCTCCACCGAGATCCGCGCCGCGTGGGCGGAGGGCGCGGTCGCGTCTGCCGGCGCCGACGGTGCGGCCGACCGCAGCGCCGCCGACGCTGACGACGGCGCGCCGACGGATCGGCGCTAGCGCCGCGTCCGCGTTACCCTGCGGCCATGAACCCTTTCGAGACCGGGCTCGAACCGCGGCCGACCCTCGCGGACGCTCGGCCTGACCACGTCGGCGGGCGGCGGCCGCGCCGGATGCGGACCCTCGGTCCCGCGATCGGCGCGCTGCTCCTGGCGATCGTGCTCCCGTGGGGGCTCGCCCAAGCTCCGGTGGAGGCTGCCGCCGACCCCGTGGCGGAGGCGGCCGCCGAGGGTGCCGGCGCGGAGACGAACGCCGATCTCGCTGGCGACGAGGTGCGCGTGACCGAGGTGCCCGCCGCCGCCTCGTTCGGGGTGGCGTTCGGGTTCCCCGCCTACCGCACCGCCGGGGCCATCGCATCGGTCCAGGCCGGCGCGGTGGGCGCGGCCGCCCACGTCGCGTGGGGGACGGCCGGCCTCGCCGTGGGGCTGCAGGCGCGGGCGTACCCCCCGGTGCCGTGGCCGGTGCCGACGTACCTCGCTGCGGGCGCCGACTTCTACGCCGGTCGCATCACGCCGCACGTGGCGGTGGGCGCACACGTGCCGATCGCCGAGCGGTGGCGCCTCGACCTCGAGGGGGGCGTCGCTTGGACCCCGCTGCTCGACGCGCGCCAGATGGTCCCGTACGCCTCGGCGGGGGTGAGCTACGCCCTCGCGGTCGGGCTGGCGCCGTCGAGCTCGACCGCGCCGGCCGACGCGGCCCCGGACGGTCGCCCCGCGGTGGGGCGCTGCGTGGCAGGGGATCCCGATCCGGCCCAGCTCGACGCCGCGATCGACGCCACGGTGCGCCGCTTCGTCGCCGACGCGACGGCCACCTACGGCAGCGTCTACCGGGACCTCCGCTACCGGGTGCGCGTCGTCGAGCGCGACGTGGATGGAGCCCTGGCGACGGTGGTGGTCGCCTACGACGGCAGCGTCGTCGAGCGTCTGACCGGCCGTGTGCTCGAGGCCTCCGGGACCGCCGAGGTCGACTTCCGCTGGGGTGGTTGCGCCTGGGTGCGGCGGGCGCTGCGCTACTGACGCTTCGAGTCCGCGGCCTGGTGCGGCGCGCTTCGTCGTCGACGAGCCCCGCACACGGTGCGGCGCGTCCGCGCATCCGCGGTAACCTCCGCCGATGACCTTCCGCGACGGCGCGCTCGAAGGGTTCCGCGACGCGATCCCGATCCTGCTGGCGGTCACGCCCTTCGGTCTGGTGGCCGGCGTGTCGGCGGCCGAGGTGGGGCTGCCGGTCGCGCACGCGGTGGGGATGAGCTACGTCGTGTACGCCGGCACGTCCCAGCTCGCGGCGCTGCAGCTGCTCGCGGTGGGGTCGC
Organism: Trueperaceae bacterium; assembly: GCA_029210865.1. Classification (GTDB taxonomy): domain Bacteria; phylum Deinococcota; class Deinococci; order Deinococcales; family Trueperaceae; genus JAABTL01. The sequence goes on along the minus strand of JARGGE010000055.1, from coordinate 4,812 downwards.
CGTTCGCGGTGATCCTGCTGACCACGCTCCTCCTCAACCTCCGCTTCGCGCTCTACTCGGCGACCCTGGCGCCGCACGTCCGCGGGCCCGCGTGGCCGGTGCGCCTGTGGATGGCCGCGCTGATGACCGACCAGTCGATGGCCCTCAGCACGCATCGCTACGCCACCAAGCCCGAGCGCGGCGCCAAGGTCGCCTACTACCTGGGCGTCTCGGTACCGGTGTGGATCGTCTGGACGACGGCCGCCACCGTCGGGGTGTTCGTGGGCGCGGCGGTGCCCGACGCCTGGTCGCTCGAGTTCGCGGTGCCGCTCGTGTTCCTGACGCTGTGGGTGCTCGTGCTCGCGCGCGGTCGCGGTCCGGTGTGGTGGGCGGGGGGCGTGAGCGCGGTCGTCGCGATCGCGGCGCGGCCGCTGCCGTTCAACCTCGGCCTGCTCCTCGCCGCCTTCGCCGGCCTGGCGGCCGGGGTCACCGCGGAAGCCCTGCGGGATCGTCGCCGCGAGCCCCGGGCGGGGTCGCGATGAGCGGCGCCTCCGGCGCCGCCGCCCTGTGGGCACTGCTGCTCGCCATGGCGGCGCTGACGCTGACCCTGCGCGGCAGCTTCTTCGTGTTCGGCGACCGCATCCGCATCCCGCCGCTGGTCCGCCGCGCCCTCGACTACGTGCCGGCTGCGGTGCTCGCGGCGATCGTCGCGCCCGCCTTCGTCCAGGTCGCGCCGGGCGAGGCCGTCGACGTCCTCGAGCAGGCCCCGCGCTGGGCGGCGGGCCTGGTCGGGGTCGCGGCCGCGCTGCTCACCCGCAACATGCTGGTGGTGCTGGCGCTCGGGATGGCGACGCTGTGGGGCGTGCAGGCGCTGCTGGGCTGAGTCAGCGCTCCCAGTCGACGTCGACGTCGTCCACCAGCCGCATCCCGCGGTCGAGGGCGTGGATCCGCGCCATCTCGTCGTCCGACAGCGCGAAGTCGAAGATCTCGAGGTTGGCACGCTGGTGCTCGGGCGAGGCCGCCTTGGGGATCGCCAGCACCCGCGGCTGCTGCACCAGCCAGCGCAGCGCCACCTGCGCGGGGCTCTTGCCGTGCGCGGCGCCGATCGCCTGCAGCACGGGGTCGTCGTCCACCGCGCCGCGGGCCACGGGCGCGTAGGCGGTGAGCAGCAGGTCGAGGTCCTCGGCCCGGCGCAGCAGCGCCTCCTGCGACAGGAACGGGTGGTACTCCACCTGGTTCGTGAAGATCGGCCCGGTCGCCACCGCGCGCGCCACCCACGAGGGGGCGAAGTTGCTGACGCCCACATGGCGCGTCAGGCCCCGCTCGCGCACCGCGTGCAACGCGCCGAGCGTGTCCTCGAGCGGCACGTCGGTGCGCGGCCAGTGCAGCAGCAACAGGTCGACGTGGTCGACGGCCAACGCCGCCAGGCTCCCCTCGACGCTGGGTCCGAGCAGCGCGGGCTCGAAGTTCCGCGGCCGCACCTTGGTGGTCATGAAGACCTGATCGCGCGGCACGCCGGAGCGCCGCAGCCCGGCGCCCACCTCCGCCTCGTTGCCGTAGCCCTGCGCGGTGTCGAGGTGCCGGTAGCCCAGCGCCAACGCGTGCTCGACAGCGCGCGCGCAGGCGTCGCCGGTGAGTTCCCAGGTGCCGAGGCCGAGCGCCGGCACTGCCGTTCCCTGATGCTCACGGTGGATCATGCCCCACGCTACCCCCCCGTGCTCTGATGGGGCCGTGCCCGCCGATCTCGCTCGTCGCCCCTTCTACGGCTGGTCCGTGGTGGGCGGCGCGATGGGGCTGCAAGGGCTCCAGGCGATGCTCTTCTCGCAGGCCTTCGGCCTCTACGTGGTGGCGCTGACGAGCGAGTTGGGGTGGAGCGCCGCGGCGATCGCGTCCGGGTACGCGCTGGTGCAGCTCCTCGGTGGCCTGATGGGCCCGGTGCAGGGCTGGTTGCTCGAGCGGCTCGGGGCCCGCAGGGTCGCGGCCGTCGGCGTCGTCGTCTTCGGGACCGGGCTGGTCACGGCGTCGCAGGTGACCACGCTCGCGGCCTTCACCGCCGCGATGGCCGTGACCGGCGTCGGCGTCGCGCTGTCGGGCTTCCTCACCCTCACGAGCGCGATCGTGCCCTGGTTCCACCGGCGGCGGGCGACGGCGCTGTCGCTGATGAGCCTGGGGATGAGCATCGGCGGGCTACTGGTCCCGGTCGTGGCGGCGTCGGTCGTCGCCTTCGGTTGGCGTCCGACGCTCGCGGCCTCGGGCGTGGCGATCGCCGTGCTCGGCCTGCCGCTCGCGTCGCTCTTGCGGCGCGACCCCGCGCGCTACGGCCAGGAGCTCGACGGCGGTCCCGGCGGTCTGCCGGACGCGATCCACGGCGGTGCCAGGATCGCCGAGCGCGATCCGGCGCGCGACTTCACGCTGCGCCAGGCGCTGCGCACCCGCGCCTTCTGGGCGATCGGTGTCGGTCACGGGTCGGCGCTGCTCGTCGTCGCGGCGGTCGTCGTCCACCTGGTGCCGCACCTCGAGTCGGGCGTCGGCCTCTCGCTCCAGGCCGCCGCGACCGTGGTGGCCGCGCTGACGGCGACCACCGCCGTGGCGCAGGTGGTGGGCGGGGCGATCGGCGATCGCTTCCCCAAGCGCCGCGTGGCCCAGGTCGCGATGTTCTCGCACGCGGCGGCGCTGCTTTCGCTCGCCTGGGTGCCGGGCTGGTGGGGGGTCGTGGCCTTCGTGCTGCTCCACGGTTGGGCGTGGGGCAGCCGCGGGCCGCTCATGGGCGCGATGCGGGCCGACTACTTCGGGGCGACGCACTTCGCCTCGATCATGGGCGCGTCGGCGCTGATCATCATGGGCGGCCAGCTGGCGGGCCCGGTCATCGCCGGCGTGCTGGCCGACGTCTTCGGCGATTACCGCTGGGGCTTCACCGCGCTCGCCGCGCTCGCCGCGCTCGGATCGGTGGCCTTCGTGTTGGCGACGCCGCCGAAGGGGCGTGCACCCCGCGGTTGACGACGCGGCGGTGCGGAGCGCGGTGCGGGCGCCGCGGTGCCCGAGACCGTCATCGGGCACCCGAACTCGGGCCGCGACGCCGGGTAGCCTTCTGGGTCGTACGAGGAGGACACCCATGCCCACCATCACCGCCGACGGACGCAGCATCGAGGTCGATGCCGGCACCCGCCTGGTGCTCGCCATCGAAGCGCTCGGGATCGACATCGGCCACCGCTGCGGCGGCAAGGCCCGCTGCACCACCTGCCGCGTCGCCGTCGAAGCAGGCGCCCCCGCCACCTACACCCGCGCCGAGTTCCTCAAGCTCCAGGGCGCCGGCCTGCTGGCCCCCGAGGGGGCGGCCGAGCCGGTCCGGCTCTCCTGCCAGGTCCTCGTCGAGGGCGACATGACGATGCGCGTGCTCAAGACCAAGCAGACCGAGGGCTGGCCCGACACCGGGCCAGAGGTCGGTGCCGACCTCGTCCCCGAGGTGGAACGCTTCGACCGCGCCACGCTCGAGGCCGAGGTCGCGGCCGGCTGAGCCGCCGCGCGCCGCGTTCGTGGCTGAGGCTGCGGCCGGCTGAGCGCGGCGTCGGGCGCGCTACCATGGCGCCCGGCATGACCGATCCCCCCGCCCTTCCGCAGGCACCGGGCCCCACGCCGGGCCCGCCGCCTGCTGCGCCCCCGCCGCCGCCTTCCGCGGCGCGCGGGGCGCTCGTCTACATGGGCGGGACGCTCGGCTCGCGCGTCACCGGCCTGCTCCGCGAGGTGCTGGTGGTGGCGCTGTTCCCGGTGCGGGCCTCGGACGCCTTCCGCATCGCCTGGGCCGTGCCCAACCTGTTCCGCGAGTTGCTCGCCGAGGGGGCGCTCACCAACGCCTTCGTGCCGGTGGTGCAACGGCTGCGCGGCGACGACCGGCGCGCGTTCGCGGGCGCCATGTTCGCCGTGCTGACGCTGGTGAACGCGCTCCTCCTCGCCGCCGCGATCGCAGCGGCCCCCTGGATCGTCGACCTGCTCCTCGCCGCCGACGCGAACGTCGACCGCGACCTGGCGGTGCGGCTCCTGCGCCTCACCTTCCCGGTGCTGCTCGCGATCAGCCTGGCGGCGCTGGCGATGGGGGTGCTCCAGGCCGAGGAGCGCTTCCTGGCGCCCGCCTGGGCGCCGGTGGCCCTGAACCTCGCGGCGATCGCCGCGATGCTCGCCTTCCCCGGCGTGCCCGCGGCGCTGGCGCTCGGGGTGGTCGCCGGTGGCGTGCTGCAGGCGGCGGTGCAGGTGCCGGCGCTGGCGCGCGCGGGCTTGCTCCCGCAGTGGCGCTGGTGGCACGTGGCGATGCCCGCAGCGTTGGCGCTGATGGGGCCGTTCGCCTTCACGACGGGCGCCCGCCAGGTGCTCAACGTGGTCGCCCAGCGGCTGGTGTCGAACGAGGCGCTCTTCCCCGCCGGCGCGGTGACCGGGTACGCGCTCGCGTCGATGCTCTTCGCGCTCGCGCTCGGCCTGGGGGCGATCAGCCCGGCGGTCGCCTTCTACGCCCGCCTCGGCCGCTGCGCCGCCGACGGCGACGCCGACGGCTTCCGGGGGGCGCTCGAGGGGGGCGCGCGCTTCATCGCGACCCTCACGGTGCCGGCGGGGGTGGCGATGGCGCTCTTCGCCGAGCCGGCGGTCCGGGTGCTGTTCGAGTTCCTGCGCCCCGCCGCGGGTCAGGACCAGGCCATCGCGCTGGCGGTGGCCGCGCTGGCGCCCCTCGGCGCTGCCCTCACGGCGTCGGGCTGGGTCAACTTCCTGCTGCGCCCCTTCTTCGTGCGGGGGCGCGTCCGCGCGCCCGTCGCTCTGGCGGTCGCGACCGCCGGGCTCACCGCCGTC
>JARGGE010000559.1 GCA_029210865.1 Trueperaceae bacterium | reverse complement strand
CTCCGGGGCCGGTGAGGTGGCGTCGCCGAGCGTGGTCATCGCGCCCGCTCGGCGGTGCGCGCCAGGCTCACGACGCCAGCGGGGCGGCCTGGTAGCCCTCGTCCTGCACGGCCGCCACGAGCGCGGCCAGCTCGGCGTGGCCCTCGACGTGGGCTTGGCCGGTGGCCAGGTCGACCTGCGCGGACGACACGCCGGCCACCTTCTCGAGCGCCTTCGTGACGGCGGCGGTGCAGTGGCCGCAGGTCATGCCTTCGATCTTGAGGTCGGTCATCGGGATCCTCCTTGGGCCGGGGCCGGCGGACGCGCCCCCAGCGGCGAAGGCCGATGGGGACGCATCCCTACCGGGGTGGGGTGTGCGTAGGGTACCACCGCGGCGCCGGTGGCGTCAGGCGCCGGGCGACGCGGCTGGGGTCAACGCGCCGCCGTGAGCTGCAGGTCGGTGATGCAGGTGCGGCTGTCGGCGAAGGTCGTGAGCCGTCCCACCACCGCGGCGCCGTCGAGGCTCAGGTGCAGGTCGATCGCCTGGTCGCGCGGGAGCCAGAGGTCGATGAAGCCGTTCGCCATGGTCGGCATGACCTCGTCGATCAGCACGGTGCCGTCGGCCAGGATCGCTTGCACGTGCACCGGCACGCCGACGAGCTCGCCCTGGCAGCCGCTCAGGTAGTGGGTGGCGCACGGGTGGGTGCGCTGCAGGTACGGGGCGACCGAGACGAACATCACGTCGTCGGGCATCGGCACGCTGACCTCGGCGCCGTTCGGGAAGGCGAACTGGACCGCCTCGGGCGTGGCGAACGCTGTGACGCCGTTGCCCTTCCAGGTGTTCGCGAGCTCGACGGCCGCGCGCGCGTCGAGGCCTTCGAGCGCGCGGGGCGATGGGGCGCCTTGGCCGAAGGCCGAGGCGACGAGGGTGATCACGAGGACGAGCGCGAGGGATCGAAGCGGACGAGTGTGGGTCATGCGCGCAGCGTACCTACCCCACCCCTGGTGCGTAGGGGACGAACGTCCGGGGAGGCGGCTCACCGCGCCGGCTCCCACCGTCGCAGCAGCTGCGCGTTGACCGCCACGACCACGGTGCTAGCCGACATGAGCACCGCGCCGATCGCGGGCGAGAGGACCAACCCCCACGGCGCTGCCACGCCCGCGGCCAGTGGGATGGCGATGACGTTGTAGCCCGCCGCCCACCACAGGTTCTGGATCATCTTGCGGTACGTGGCGCGCGACAGGTCGATGATGCGCACCACGTCGCGCGGGTCCGAGCGCACGAGGACCACGTCGCCCGCCTCGACGGCCACGTCGGTGCCGGCGCCGATGGCGATCCCGACGTCGGCGGTGGCGAGCGCCGGGGCGTCGTTCACGCCGTCGCCCACCATCGCCACCCGGTGGCCGCCACGCTGGAGCTCGGTCACCTTCGAAGCCTTGTCCTCCGGCTGCACTTGGGCGAACACCGTGTCGATGCCGAGATCCTCGGCCACCGCGTCGGCGACCGCCTGGGCGTCGCCGGTGAGCATCGCGACCTCGATGCCGCGCTCGTGCAGCGCCCGCACGGCCTCGCGGCTCTCCTCGCGAACGGCGTCGGCGACCGCCAGGACCGCCACCGCCCGGTCGCCTCGGAGGACGTAGATCGCGGCTT
>JARGGE010000558.1 GCA_029210865.1 Trueperaceae bacterium | reverse complement strand
CACCGAGATGGGGCGCTACCTCGACACCGTCCTGGACACGGTGGTGAACGCGCTGCTCTTCGTGGCGCTCGCGCTGCACGCGCCCGGCCCCTGGGGCTCGGCGCTGGCGCTCGGCGCCTTCGCGGTGCTCATGGCCGTGCTGTCGCTCGACTTCAACCTCGAGCGCCGCTACACGGCCCTGCGCGGGTTCGCCGGCGCCGCGCCGGCGAGCGTCCCGGCGGGCGCGCCGGAGGCCTGGCTGCGGGCCTTCCGCGGCTTCTACGAGCGCATCCTCGCGCCGCAGGACGCCGCCGTCGAGCGGCTCGACGAGCGCGCCTTCGCGCACCTGGCCAGGGTGCCGTACCGCGACGCCCCGCTCGAGCAGCTGCTCGCGTGGAACGACCTGTGGAGCACCGCCACCCTCGTCAACCTGGGGTTGACGACGCAACTCGTCGTGCTGGCCGCATGCCTGGCGCTCGGCGCGCCCTTCGCCTACGTCGTCTTCGTCTACGCCGCCGGCGCCTACGTGCTGGCGCTGCAGCCGCTGCGCGCCTGGCGCTTCCGGCGCGCGGGAAGGGTCTCGTGAGCGACCACGGAAGGCCGTTGGGCGCCCAGCCCGTGCCCGGCCACACCTACCCGCTCGTGACCGTCGGCGCCCTGATCGTCGGGCCGTCGGGGCGCGTGCTGCTCGTCCGCACGCACAAGTGGCGCGACCGCTGGGGCGTCCCGGGGGGCAAGGTCGACCTGGGCGAGACGCTGCTCGCCGCGGTGCACCGCGAGGTGCGCGAGGAGACCGGCCTCGAGCTCGACGAGGTCGTGTGGGCGCCGGTGCTGGAGGCGGTCGACCACCCCGAGTTCCACCGGCCGGCCCACTTCGTGCTGCTGAACTTCGTCGCCCGCGCGCGCGGCGAGGCCGTGGCGCTGAACGACGAGGCGCAGGCCTACGTGTGGGCGACCCCCGAGGCCGCGCTGGCGATGGACCTGAACGCCCCCACGCGCGCCTTGGTGGCCCACTACGTCCGCTCCGGTTTCGCCACCCCGCCGCTGATCGCCGACCCTGCCAGCGGCCGCACCACCCCCGACCCCGACGGGGCCGCGGCGTGAGCGCCGAGCTGCGCGCGCTGCCCGGGCGCGGCGGCGCGCTCGTCACCGGCTCCGCCAAGGGGGTCGGGCGCGCGATCGCCCTCGACCTCGCCGCCGGCGGACTCGACGTCGCCGTCCACTACCGGAGTAGCGCCGCCGAGGCCCGCGCGGTGGTCCGCGCGGCGGAGGCGCGCGGGGTGCGCGCCGTGGCGCTGCGCGCCGACGTCACCGACGAGGCCGAGGCCCAGGGGCTCGTCGACGACGCCGCGCACGCGCTCGGCGGCCTGCGGGTGCTGGTGAACAACGTCGGCGACTACCACCGCGGTCCGCTGGCCGAGCTCGACGGCGGCACCTGGCGGCGCATGTTCGACTCGAACCTGCACGCGACCTTCACCACCTGCCAGCGTGCGGTCCCGATCTTCCGGGCCGCCGGTGGCGGGCGGGTGATCAACCTCGGGTACGCCGGCGCCGAGCTGCTCAAGGCGCGGCCGGGCATCGTCGCGTACCACGCGGCGAAGATCGGCGTCATCCTCTACACCAAGGCCTTGGCCGCGAGCGAGGCGGCGCACGGG
>JARGGE010000557.1 GCA_029210865.1 Trueperaceae bacterium | reverse complement strand
GGTGTGGGGGTGGCCCTCGTCGTCGAGCATCCGTTCGGCGTTGCCGTGGTCGGCGACGACGATCGCCGCGCCACCGCGCTCCACGAGCGCCTCGAGCACGACCGCGAGCCCCGCGTCCGCCGCCTCGCAAGCCTGCACCGCCGCCTCCAGCACCCCGGTGTGGCCGACCATGTCCGGGTTCGCGAAGTTGATCAGGATGAAGGCGTCGTTGTGCTCGCGCAGCCGCCGGGCACAGGCCGCGGCGAGCGCGGGTGCGCTCATCTCGGGCTGGAGGTCGTAGGTGGGCACCTTGGGCGAGGGCTCGAGGTAGCGGGTCTCGCCGGGGAAGGGCTCCTCGCGTTTCGCGTCGAAGAAGTAGGTGACGTGCGGGTACTTCTCGGTCTCGGCCGTGTGGTGCTGCTTCAGCCCGGCGCGCGCGATCACCTCGGCGAGCGGCTCGCGCACCTCGGGCAGCGCCAGCGCGAAGGGCGCCTCGAGCGTGGCGTCGAGCTGCATGAGCGAGGCGAAGCGAACGTCGGGGACGTGGCCGCGATCGAACGCGTCCCACTCTGGTCCGGCGAGCAGGGCGTGGGCGAGCTGGCGGGCGCGGTCGGCGCGGAAGTTGAAGACGAAGATCGCGTCACCGTCCGCGACGCGCGCCGGTGCCTCGTCCGGACCCGCGACGATCGTGGGGGCGACGAACTCGTCGGTCTCGCCGCGCGCGTACGCGGCCGCGATCGCCTCGGTGGCGCTCGCGTACCGGTGGGCGCCGCGGCCGTGGACGAGGGCGTCCCAGGCGCGCTGGACGCGCTCCCAGCGGCGGTCGCGGTCCATGGCGTAGTAGCGGCCGATGACCGTCCGCACGCGCGCGGACGAGCCCAGGTCGGCGATCGCGGCCTCGAGCTCGGCCAGGTAGCCGCGGCCGCCGTCGGGGGCGGTGTCGCGCCCGTCGGTGAAGGCATGGATCGCGACGCGTGGGAGGCCGCGGCGGTGGGCGAGGTCGACGAGCGCCACGAGGTGCCTGAGGTCGGCGTGGACGCCACCGTCGGAGACCAGCCCCATCAGGTGGAGCGTGCCGCCGCTGGCGAGCACCGCGTCGCACAGGTCGGTGAGGACGGGGTTGGCGAACAGGCTGCCGTCGTCGATGGCGTCCTGCACGAAGCTCAGCGATTGGGGGACCACCCGTCCAGCGCCGAGGTTGAGGTGGCCGACCTCGCTGTTGCCCATCTGGCCGGGCGGCAGCCCGACCGCCGGGCCCGATGCCTCGAGCGTGGTGTGCGGACCGGCGGCCCAGATGGCGTCGAACGTAGGGGTGTCGGCGAGGGCGACGGCGTTGCCGGGGCCGGGTTCGGCGAGGCCGAAGCCGTCGAGGACGACGAGGAGCACGGGTCGGGTCATGGAACCTCCGGGGGGACGCGCGCCGGCAAGCGGCCGAGCGCGCGCAGGGCGCGAGGGTCGACGCCGGCGTCGTCGGCATCGAGGGTGGCGACGTCCGGGACGTCGTCGAGGGCGACGTCCCGGCGCAGCGCGACGGTGCAGCGCACGAGCCGTTCCAGCGGCGCGCGGGCGGCCGGGTCGGCGATGCGGCCGTCGGGCTCGCGGGCGCCCAGGCGGGCCTCCATGGAAAAGAAGCCGGCGGCGACCGCCGCCAGGGCCAG
>JARGGE010000555.1 GCA_029210865.1 Trueperaceae bacterium | reverse complement strand
GGTGTCATCGCCCTGGCCCTCGTCAAGCAGTCGGTGGCCCCGGACGCCGTCCTCGCCGTCGGCGGGTCGACGGCCGCGATCGACCCCGACGACGCCCCGCTGACCTACGACGAGCTCATCGCGTTCCTGCGCGAACGCCCCGGCGGCGGCGACCTCGTCGTCGAGGCTCGGGCCGACGGGGGTCCTTGGGTGCGGCTCGAGCGGCTCGAGCTGAGCGGCTTCGTCACCGGGCGCGTCGCGCTCACCCTCGACGTCCGCGACCCCGACGACGCACCCGGTGCCGACGCGCCCACCGGTGGCGCGGCCACCGACGCCCCGACCGAGGAGGCCCCGTGACCGACGTCCCCCCACTCCTCGCAGCCGAGGCGGCCGCGCTCCTGGACGCCGCCTGCAGCGGTCCGGACCGCCCCGTCCGGCGCCTGGCCGATCCCGACGCCCTCGCGGACGCGGCCACGGTCCCGGGCGCCCAGACCGTCGCCGATCGGGTCGTCGTCGGCGCGACGCCGCCCCCCGACGCCTGGGCGCGCTGGCACGCGGCCGGCGTCGTGGCGGCGGTCGTCGCCCTCGACGCGCCGGTGCGCCCCGACGCCGGCGACACGCTCGCCGTCTGGCGCGTGGCCGACCCGCGCTTGGCCCTGGCGCGGCTGTCGACGCGGCTCGACCCGCGACCGCCGGTCGCGCCCCCGGGCGTCCACGCGACCGCCGTCGTCGACCCCGGCGCCAGCCTCGGACGCGCGGTCGCGATCGGCGCCGGCGCCGTCGTGGCGGCGGGCGCCCGGCTCGGCGACGGGGTGGCCGTCGGCCCCGGGGCGGTGGTCGGGGCGGGCGCCATCGTCGGACCCGGGAGCGTCCTGGGGGAACGGGTGGTCGTGGGCGACGGCGTCCGGCTGGGCGCGCGCTGCCGCATCCAGGCCGGCACGGTCCTCGGCTCCGACGGCTTCGGCTACGCGGCCGGACCCCGCGGCGCGGAGCGCATCCGGCACCTGGGCACCGTGGTCCTGGGCGACGACGTCGAGATCGGCGCCAACGCCTGCGTCGACCGCGGGACGCTGGGCACCACGACGATCGGCGACCGCACCAAGGTCGACAACCTGGTCCAGATCGCCCACAACGTGCGGATCGGCCATGACGTCCTCATCGCGGGCCAGACCGGCATCGCCGGGTCGACCAGCATCGGCGACCGCGTGATCGTCGGCGGCGCGGCCGGGATCGGCGACCACCTCCACGTGGGCGACGGCGCTCGCATCGCGGGCGGTGCCGGCGTGACCAAGAACGTCCCGCCGGGCGAGACCTGGGGCGGGTACCCGGCGCAGCCGATCAAGCGCTGGGCCCGCGAGCGCTACCTGATCGGCCGCCTCGAAGCCATCTGGGCGGCCGTGCGGGGGCGTTCGTGACGAGCGACCCGGTCACGGGCGTCGGCATCCACTCCGGCCGACCGGTCCGCGTGTGGCTCCACCGCACGCCCGGGGCGCTGCGCTTCCGCACGCCCGCGGGGGAGGTGCCGGCGCGCGTCGAGGCCGTCGTCACCACGGACCGCTCCACCGTGCTGGGCGCCGGGGCGGCGCGCGTCGCGACCGTCGAACACGTGCTGGCGGCGCTGCGCGTCGCCGGCTTCTGGTCCGGCGTCGTCGTCGAGCTCGACG
>JARGGE010000554.1 GCA_029210865.1 Trueperaceae bacterium | reverse complement strand
AGGACTTCTAGCGATCGCTGTACCGCTGGCGGTCGGCTTCTTGCTGGGCGCAGAAGCGCTGGCAGGCATGCTGGTCGGCGCCATCGCTTCCGGCTTTATGCTGGCAGTGATGATGGCGAACTCGGGCGGCGCCTGGGACAACGCCAAGAAGTACATCGAGAAGGGCAACCTTGGCGGCAAGGGCTCGGAGGCCCACGCCGCGACCGTGGTCGGCGACACCGTGGGGGACCCGCTCAAGGACACCTCCGGGCCGTCCTTGAACATCCTGATCAAGCTCATGGCCATCGTCAGCCTGACCATCGCCCCGCTGTTGGGGTCGTCGCTGTTCTGATCCGACGCCCGGAAGCGACCTGAACGACGACGTGCGGCCCACCCAAGAGGGTGGGCCGCACGCTCGTTTCGATACCTCGGTCGAGTCGGGGTCGTCCTTGGAGGTCCTGCCTTCGATCGGTCGGCGGCGGTGCCGCGGGCCCAAACGACGACGCCCGCGCGCCTGTTCCTGCTCGGTGGGGGACCCCGTGGGGTGCGTTCCCGGTGAGCCTCTAGTGGCCGCGGACGCCGTCCGAAAGGCGGTGATCTTCTTGAATGTCGATCACGGACCTCCTTTCGCCACTCATGGTAGGCCGCGGCCTCGGCGGGGGATGGTGCCCGCCACACCGACGGCCGAATCCGGAATCGCTTAGACTACTCGTTGGGTGACGCGCCGGCCAGCGCCACCTCGCCCGCCCCTCCGGTCCGCACGCGCTCGAAGCGCGCCCGCTCGAAGCGGTAGAACGCGGCCGGCACCACGAACAGCGTCAGGAACGTCGACGACACCACGCCGCCCAGGATGACCAGGCCGAGCGGGCGGCGGAACTCGCTCCCCTCGCCCAAGCCCAGCAGCAGCGGCAGCGAGATGATGACCACGGTGAGCGCGGTCATCAGGATCGGCCGCAGGCGCAGGCGGCCGGCGCGCACGAGCGCGTCGCGCAGTCGCTCGCCCTCGCCGAGCTGCCCCATGACCACGTCGAGCAGCAGGATCGCGTTCTTGGTGACCAGGCCGATCAGGATGACCACCCCCAGGACGCTGATCACGTCGAGCGGGCTGCCGGTGAGGAAGAACAGCCAGACCGCGCCCACGAGCGCCAACGGCACGGTCAGCAGCAGGTAGAGCGGGTACTTGAGGCTGTTGAACTGGCTGGCGATGACGAGGTAGTTGAGGACCAGCGCGAGCGCGAAGGCGATCGGGCCATAGAACACGAGGTCGCCGAGCAGGTCGGGGCCGATGCCGGTGGTCACGCGCACGTCGCGGTCGACGACCCCCACCGCGACGAAGGCCTCCTCGACCTGGGTGCGCACCTGGAACTGGCCGGGCGACCCGCCGACGATCTCGGCCGACAGGTTCGCCACGTAGGCCTGCTCCGCGCGGTCGACCGATACCGGCGCCGCGCGCAGCTCGAAACGCCCGAGCGCGGAGAGCGGCAGGAAGGTCCGCAGCGCCGGCGCGAACACGGGGAGCGAGAGGAGCGTCTGCTCGTCCGCGACCGCGCGGGGGTCGATCTTCACGACGATCGGGGTCTCGTCGCCGGCGTCGCGGACCTCGCCCGCGCCGATCCCCACGTTGTAGGCGCGCAGCGTGGTGGCGACGTCGCTCACGGTCAGGCCGGTGCCCGACAGGGCGCTCGGG
>JARGGE010000553.1 GCA_029210865.1 Trueperaceae bacterium | reverse complement strand
ACCGCTCGCCGTTCGACAGCGCCGCGTACCCGGCCAGCCGCCCGGTGTCGACGAGCTCCTGGACGGTGCGGTCGGACAGCGTGGCGAGCAGGCGTTCGTCGGTGGGGTTCGAGCGGACGCTGCTGCTGGTCTGGGTGAAGTCGACCCCGTTGCGGACCGCGGCGACGTCGGCCGGCCGCCCGGGGGCCGGTGCCACCAACATGATTTGATAATACGCATCGCCGGGCAGGCGCTGCAGCCCGGTCGAGACCGCGCCGCCCGTCAGGTCGGCGAGCGCCTGGGTGGCACGCTCCTCCACCGACGCGAACAGCGAGCGCTCGGTCAAGACGTAGACCGACACGGCCACCGCCGAGAGGATGACGGCGATGAAGGCGCTGGTGAAGAGGGCGAGCCGGAGCCGAAGGGTCATGCGCGGCGGCGACGGACGCCGGTCACTCCTCGCGCAGGACGTACCCGATGCCGCGGACCGTGTGGATCAGGCGCCGCTCTCCCTCGCCCTCGAGCTTGCGCCGAAGGTAGCCGACGTAGACGTCGACGACGTTGCTGCCGCCGGTGTACTCGGGCCAGACCTTCTCCTCGATCTCGAAGCGGTTGAAGACCTTACCGGGGTTGCGCGCGAAGAGCTCAAGCAGCTCGAACTCCTTGGCGGACAGCTCGATCCGGCGACCGTCGCGGAAGACCTCGCGACCGTCGAGGTTCATGACCAGGTCGGCGACGCGCACCTCGCCGGTGACGGCCGGGTTGACGCGCCGCAGGTGGGCACGGACGCGCGCGAGCAGCTCCTCGATCGAGAAGGGCTTGACCAGGTAGTCGTCGGCGCCGGCGTCGAGACCGGTCACCTTGTCGTCAACCGAGTCCTTCGCCGTGAGCAGGATGATGGGCGTGTTGCTGGTCTTGCGGATGCGGCGCGCGACCTCGAGCCCGTCCAGGACGGGCAGCATGAGGTCGAGCACCACCAGGTCGGGGGCGAGCTCGCGGAACTTCGAGAGGCCCGTGACCCCGTCGTAGGCGACGACGGTCTCGTAGCTCTCGGCCTGCAGTTCGAGATCGACGAACTTCGCGATCTCCTTCTCGTCCTCGACGATCAGGATCAGGGGGCGTCGGTCCATGCCCAAGAGTGGCATAGCGCTCGATGAGAACGCAGGTCGGGCCCGGTCCGGCGCGCCGGTCGCGGCCCTCAGGCGTCGCCGTCGGGGTGCGCGAGCTCGATCGTCGGCTGCACCACGAAGCCGCGCTCGAGCACCTCGGCCACCCAGGCGCGGGCGCCGGGGAGGCTGTGGTCGCGCCAGTTGCCGCAGCGCTCGGGGCTGCACCCCGGGATCGGCCCCTCGTGCGCGCGCACCTCTTCGAGCGCCGCCACGACGGACCCGAGCACCGCCTCCTCGCTCGGCTCGCCGAGCACCGTCACGTAGAAGCCGGTGCGGCAGCCCATCGGGGAGGCGTCGATCACGCTCGCGCCCTCGAGGTGGTCGCGCAGGTAGCCAGCGAGCAGGTGCTCGATCGTGTGCAGCGGGGCGGTGGCGATCTCCTGGACGTTCGGCTGCACGAGGCGCAGGTCGAACTTGGTGACGACGTCGCCGTGCGGTCCCTCGACGCGTCCGGCGAGCCGCACGTAGGGGGCGCGGACGGCGGTGTGGTCGAGGTCGAACGAGCGGACGCGGGTACGGGG
>JARGGE010000552.1 GCA_029210865.1 Trueperaceae bacterium | reverse complement strand
CCCGGCGTGAGCGGGTCGACGACGCCCGCCAGGACCGTCTCGAGGAAGGTGTCGTCGGCGAGGAACCCCCCCGCGTCCTCGTCGAGGATCCAGGCGGCGAGGTCCGCGCCGTCCCAGGTGAGCAGGAAGACGAGCAGCTCGGTGCCGTCGGGGTCGAGCGCCGTGTACCGGACCGCCGCAGGGGCGGCCTCGACGAGGATGCGGCCGATCGGCTCGTCGTCGAGGTAGGTGGCGACCTCGGCCTGGTAGGCGACCGAACCCCACGGCGGGGCCGTCTGCGCGCGGGCGGCGGGCAGGGCGGCGACCGACAGGACCGCCGCGGCGACGATGGCGAAGGGCGCTCGACGAGCAAGGAACGGGTTCATGACCGCAGCGTAAGCGGCGGACGTTGCGAAGGCGTGAACGGGCGTGGCGAGCCTGGGCGGGCGCCGGTGGGGTCGGGCGCCGGTGGGGTCGGGCGCCGGTGGGGTCGGGCGCCGCTGGGGTCAGGCCCGCCCGAAGGAACACCAAGCCCATCATTACTGTCAGCCCTCGCTGGCCTCCTCGGCCTCGTGCAGCAGCTCGACCTCGAAGCTCTGGCTCGCCTTGAGGCTGGCACCCACCGAGCAGTACTTGGTGGTCGCGAGCCCGACGAAGCGCTCGAAGGTCCTGCGGTCGAGGCCGGGCGCGTCGATGACGTGGCGGGCGCGCAGCTGCGTGTAGAAGGCGGGCACGCCGGCGTCGCGGTCGCCTTCGAGCTCGATGCGGTACGAGCGGACCTCGACGCGGCGCTTCGCGAGCATCTCGAGGACGTCGTAGGCGACGCAGCCCCCCCACGCGTTCAGGATGAGCTGCATGGGCCCCATGCCCAGAGGGTGCTCCTTGGTGCCATCGATCAGGACCTGACGACCGTCGGGGGTGGTGCCGACGAACCGCTTCTCGACGAGGTGGTGCAGGGTGACGTGCGTGGTCTCGGCCATGCGCCAAGCCTACGGTACGGTAGCGTGCGCGCGTGATGCACGGAGGACGCGCCTCTCCCGGGGCGGCGGACGCGGCCGCAGGCCCCGGCGGCCCGCCGCCGGCCCCGCCCGCCGACGCCCCCAAGGCCGCCTGGCGGACGTGGGTCCACGAGCGGCGGCGCCGCTGGGCCGCCGACGCGGCGCGCCGCGCCCGCGACGAGGCCGCCGTGCACGCGCTGCTGGCCGCCTGGGACACCTGGCGCGGCGCCCGCGTGGCGCTCGTCTACCTGGCCTTCGGCGACGAGCTCGACCCGATGCCGACGAGCGCACGGGCGGCGCCGCCGACGAACGGCCCGCGGCTGGCCACCACGCGCACCGTGGGGGCGCGGGCGCCGCTGGAGCTGCGGGCCTGGTCGCCGCCCTTCGAGCGCCACGCCTTCGGCTTCTGGCAGCCGCGCCCCGACGCGCTGCCGGTCGACCCCGAGGCGATCGACCTGGTGCTGGTGCCCGGCCTCGCCTTCGACGTCCATGGTGCCCGCCTCGGCCACGGCCAGGGGCACTACGACCGGCTCTTGCCGAGGATTCCGCAGCACGCAGCCCGGGTCGGCATCGCCCCCGACCCGCTGGTGGTCGAGCGCCTCCCCACCGAGGCGCACGACGTCGTCATGACCCACCTGCTGACGCCGAGCGGGCTGCGGGCGGTCGCGGCGCGCGGACCGGCTTAGGCGCGGTCG
>JARGGE010000551.1 GCA_029210865.1 Trueperaceae bacterium | reverse complement strand
TCCCACGGCGTGAGGTGCTCGCGCACGTGGGCGAGCAGCGCATCGACCGAGCGTCGAGCGGCCGGCAGCGCCTCGGCGAGCGCGCGCTCGGCCGGCTCGGTGAGCGCTTCGGGCTCGGGCCGCACGAAGCCGGTCTCGGCCTTCTCGGCGAGGTTCGCGGCGCGCTTGTACAGCGTGAGCAGCCCTTCGAAGGCGTCGCGCGCCTCGCCCGGCTCGCCGCTCGCGAGCGCGTGGAGCAGGTGGGCGCGGCGCGCCGCCGCGATCACCGCACGGCTCCCGGTGGTCGCCGCGCGCACCTCGTTCGTCCCGAGCCCCTCTTCGTGCAGCAGGCCGGCCACGCGGTCCCACAGGAAGGCCTCGACCGCCGCGACCACCGCCGGCGGTACGTCGACCGGACCGTCGGCGTAGGCCTCGGCCACGGCCTCGATCAAGCGCGCGAGCGGCAGGCGCCAGCCCTGCGCGGCGAGCACCCGCGCGACCGCGATGGCGTCGCGGCGGAGCGCGAAGGGGTCGGCGGAGCCGCTCGGCCGCTTGCCGAGCGCGAAGAAACCGAGCAGCTTGTCGATCCGGTCCGCCACCGCCAGGATCGCGCCCACCCGCGTCCTCGGCAGGCCGTCGGCGGGGCCGCGCGGGAGGACGCCGTCCTCGAGCGCCTGCGCCACGTCGGGCTTGGCCCCTTCGGCGAGCGCGTAGGCGCGCGCCATCGTGCCCTCGAGTTCGGGGAGCTCCGCGACCATCTCGGTGGCGAGGTCGGCGCGGAAGATCGGCAGCGCCGCCTCCAAGGTGGCGCGTTCCGCCTCGCTGACGCCGAGCACCTCGGCGATCGCGGTCGCCGCGGTCGAGACGCGGCCGACCTTGTCGGCCATGGTGCCCAGCTCCTTCTGGAACGCGATGCCCGACAGCGCCCACGCGTGCTGCGACAGGCTCTTGCGGCGGTCGGCGTCCCAGAAGAAGCGTGCGTCGTAGAGGCGCCCCGCGAGCACGCGCTCGTAGCCGCCGCGCACCAGGGCGACGTCGGACACGCGGTGGTTCGAGACCGCGACGAAGCGGGGCGCCAGCACACCATCCGACGCGCGCAGCGGCGCGAAGCGCTGGTGGTGGATCATGACGGTGGTCAAGACCTCCTCCGGGAGCTCGAGGTAGCTCGGGTCGAAGGCGCCGAGCACCGCCACGGGCTGCTCGACCAGGTCGACGACCTCCTCGACGAGCGCCTCGGGGGCCGCCGCGCGCAGCCCTTCGGCCGCCGCGGCGGCGTCGATCGCGGCGCGCACCGCGGCCGCGCGGCGCGCGCGATCGGCGATGACCCCGGCCCCCTCGAGCGCCGCCTCGTAGGCGCTGGCGTCGCTCAGGGCGACCGGCGCGAGGTGCAGGAAGCGGTGCCCGCGGGTGTGGCGGCCGGCCTCGAGCTCGGCGGCGGCCACCGGCAGCACCGCGTCGTCCCACAGCGCGACCAGCCAGGTGACCGGGCGCACGAAGGGCGTCTCGACGTCGGCCCAGCGCATCTTGCGCGGCGCGGGCAGCGCGGCGACGATCCCGCCGAGGCGCTCGGCGAGCGCGGTCGCGCCGTCGTCGCCCCCGACCTCACGACGCGCGACCACGTAGCGCCCCTTGTCGGTCTCCTCGACAGTGAGCGCGGCGGCGTCGACGCCCGCGCTCGTCGCGAAGCCGAGCGCGGCGCGGGTCGG
>JARGGE010000550.1 GCA_029210865.1 Trueperaceae bacterium | reverse complement strand
CACGCGCGTCCCCCCGCCGCAACCTCGTTCAGCAGCGCCTCCCATTGAGGCAGCACGGCCGACCAATCGAAGCCTAGTGCGGTCCGTCGTGCAGCCGCGGACAGCCGCGCAGCGAGTGCGGGGTCGGCGCAACAGCGGACCACCGCGGCCGCCATCGCCTCCGGGTTGGCATCGGGCACGAGGAGCGCGTCCTGACCGTCGGTGAGCAGGTTCGGGATGCCGCCCACGTCGGTGCTCACGATGCAGAGACCCGTGGCCATCGCTTCCAAGACGCTGACCGGCACGTTATCGATCCTGGGGGTGTTAACGAGGACGTCGCCGCGTTGGAGCTGCACCGGAACGTCGGACTTCGCCACCGGGCCCACGAACTCCACCCGACCGGCGACCCCCAGATCCACCGCCGTCCGCCGCGCCCGTTCGAGCGTGCCATCGCCCACGTCCTTGCCGACCATCACCAGCGACGCGTCCGGGTATCGCTGCGCCACGCGCGCGAGCACTTCGACCGCCATCACCGGGTTGTAGAGCTCTTCGAACGTCCGCAGCCACACGAGGCGAGGCGCGGCAGTGACGCGCTGCCGGTACGTGTACAGCGACACGTCGATCGGGTTCGGGATGACGCGCATGGAGCGAGTGAAAGGGGCCAGCCGGTCACCGAGGTACGGCGAAAGCGCGACGACCGCGGCACCTTGGCCGAGCAGGCGCCGCATGCGGTCCGGTGCCCGCTGTGCCATCTGCGGGAGGTTGCCGCCCCGCAGGACCAGCACGGTAGGGACGCGCTGCCGCCTGAGGACGCCGACGACGACCTTAGCCCAGACGAAGGCACGACCGCTATAGACGTCGACCGCCGCGACGTCGACGAATCGGCTCCGACGCCAGGTCCGAATCGCCATGTCGACGACGCGCGCGACCCGCTGCCGGCGATCGGATGTCGTGCCCACGGAGTAGCCACGCTCGGCCAGCCTCCGGGCCAGATCCTCTGCCACCGAGAAGTTACCGGCGCGACTGGCCGCGAAATCACCAACGAGCCACACGCGCACGGTGGCGTCGCGGTTCGGGCGGCTGTTCGCGTCGTGGCGCACAGGACCATGCTACACCGAGCCATCCGAGGGCGTGGCCTGAATGCCTGGTTGCCTGCCCGATCATGGGCCGGAGCGTGCTTCGCGCCACGTCACGGCGCTCGTATGCATCGACGCGTACAGTGCGGACGCAGCCTCATGGGGTGCCGATGGAGGCGAGGATTCGATGGTGAACGAACGGAACGGCCGCCGCCAGCGGGCGCTCGTGGTTTTTCTGAGTTGCGCAGCGTGCTGGTTCCCTATGACGGCCTGCATCCCAGTAGCGGTGCCGGAGGCGGTGGCCATCGCTGCCCTGCGCTCCGAACCGACGCCGCGACCCGTGGCAGCCGCCGCTGCGGCGCCGTTCTGTTGGACCGGTCCCGAAGCGACAGCGCTGTTGGCCAGCGTCCCGGTCGATCCGCGACCGCTTCGGGGCGACCCGAACTTCGACCCGACCGCGCTCGCGCCGGCGGCGCGGCACTGGTACGACGCCCTTTGGGACGCCATCACACGGACCGACACGAACGACGCCATCGTCGCGTTAGCGCTTAGCCTGAAGTTGAACCGTTGATTCGTTGAGTTTGTCGTTGGGGGGCGGGTTTGTTGGTGTTTTGCGCTTGCGCGCGTAGG
>JARGGE010000054.1 GCA_029210865.1 Trueperaceae bacterium | reverse complement strand
GCCCCGCGCGCGTCGCCTCGAGGATGTGGGGGCTGCCGACGTTGCTCGTCATGATGACCACGACGTTGCGGAAGTCGACGGTGCGCCCGTGGGCGTCGGTCAGACGGCCATCGTCGAGCACCTGCAGGAGCACGTTGAAGACGTCGGGGTGCGCCTTCTCGATCTCGTCGAACAGCAGGACCGCGTACGGCTGGCGGCGCACCGCCTCGGTGAGCTGCCCGCCCTCCTCGAAGCCGACGTACCCGGGAGGCGCCCCGATCAGGCGGGCGACGGCGTGCTTCTCCATGTACTCCGACATGTCGATGCGCACCATGCGCTCCTCGTCGTCGAACAGGAGCGCCGCGAGCGCCTTGGCGGTCTCGGTCTTCCCCACCCCGGTCGGTCCCAAGAAGATGAACGAGCCGATCGGCCGCTGCGGGTCCGACAGGCCCGCGCGCGAGCGCCGGATGGCGTCCGCGACCGCCGTGATCGCCTCGTCCTGGCCGATCACGCGCTCGTGGAGCTCGGCCTCGAGGCGCAGCAGCTTCTCGCGCTCGCCCTCGACGAGGCGCGCGACCGGGATGCCGGTGGCACGGCTGACCACCTCGGCGATGTCGTCCTCGCCCACCTTGAGGCGGACGTAGGCAGCACCGTCGAGCTTCGCGGTCAAGCGCTGGACCTCGGCCTCGAGGCGCGGGAACTCGCCGTAGCGGAGCTTCGCCGCGGTCTCGAGGTCGTACTCGCGCTCGGCCGCCTCGATGCGCGTGCGCGCGCGGTCGAGCTCCTCCTGCGCGGCGCGCAGCGCGTCGAGATCGCGGCGCTCGGCCTCCCAGGCGCTCGTCGCCTGGTCCATGCGGTCCTGGACGCTTCGCAGCTCCTCCTCGAGGCGCAGCCGTCGCTGGCGCGACTCGGGGTCGTCCTCGCCCTTGAGCGCCTGCTGCTCGACCTCGAGCTGCAGCTTGCGACGGCGCAAGCCATCGATCTCCTCCGGCAGGCTCTCGAGCTGCACGCGCAGGCGGCTGGCGGCCTCGTCGACGAGGTCGATCGCCGAATCCGGCAGGCGCCGGTCGCTGACGTACCGGTGGGCGAGCGTCGCCGCGGCGATGACGGCCGGGTCGGTGATCGCGACGCCGTGGTGGACCTGGTACTTCTCCTTCAGGCCGCGCAGGATGCTGACCGTCTCCTCGACCGACGGCTCGTCGACCAGGATCGGCTGGAAGCGCCGTTCGAGCGCGGCGTCCTTCTCGATCTGGCGGTACTCGCCGGTCGTAGTGGCACCGATCATGCGCAGCTCGCCGCGGGCGAGCGCGGGCTTGAGCATGTTGCCCGCGTCGACGGCGCCCTCCGCCTTGCCGGCGCCCACGATGGTGTGCAGCTCGTCGATGAACAGCACGACCTCACCGGCCGAGCGGGCGGTCTCCTCGACCACGCCCTTGAGCCGCTCCTCGAACTCGCCGCGGTACTTCGCCCCCGCCAGCAGGCTGCCCATGTCGAGCTGCACGACCCGCTTGCCCTGCAGCCCCTCGGGCACGTCCTTGTTGACGATGCGCTGGGCGAGCCCCTCGGCGATGGCGGTCTTGCCGACCCCGGGCTCGCCGATGAGCACCGGGTTGTTCTTGGTCCGGCGCAGCAGGATCTGGATGGCGCGGCGGATCTCGTCGTCGCGGCCGATTACCGGGTCGAGCTTGCCCTCGGCGGCGCGGCGCGTGAGGTCGATCCCGTACTTCTCGAGCGCCTCGAACGAGCTCTCGGCGGTGCGCGAGTCGACCGAGCGGCCGGCACGGATCTGCTTCGCCGCCTCCTCCAGCGCCGAGGCCGACGGCAGCGCGTCGAGCGCGGCCCCGGCCGTGCGCCGCAGCGCGACGAGCAGCGCGTCGGCGGCGACGAACCCGTCGCCCCACGAGCGCGCGACGGCGTCTGCCTCGGTGAGCGCGCGGCCGACGTCCGGCGCCATGTAGGCCTCGGCGTCGCCCGAGACGGTGGGTGCGCGGCTCAGGGCGGCGTCGAGCGCGGCCTGCACCTGCGCCAAGTCGCCCCCGGCGCGCGTCAAGACGCGCGCCGGGGGTTGCTGGGCGTCGGCGAGCAGCGCGCGCGCGAGGTGCTCCGCGCCGACCTGCCCGTGGCGCCGGGTCTGGGCGATCTGCTGCGCGCTGGCGACGAGCTGCAGCGCGGTCTCGGTGAAGCGGCTCGGGTCCATGGCCGCAGCCTAGGACTTGAGTGCTGCCGTGTCAAGTTTCCTGCCTACGCAGTCGCCCGATCACGCCTCCTTGAACGCCGCCACCATGGCCGTCAGCGTCGCCGGGCGACGCTCCGCGCTCGCCCGATCACGCCTCCTTGAACGCCGCCACCATGGCCGTCAGCGTCGCCGGGCGACGCTCCGCGCTGGCCCGATCACACCTCCTTAAATGCCGCCACCATGGCCGTCAGCGTCGCCTTGGCGTCACCGAAGATCATGCGGGTGTTGTCCTTCAGGAAGAGCGAGTTGTCGACGCCCGAGAACCCGGGGTTCATCGAGCGCTTGAGCACGAAGCAGGTGCGGGCGCGATCGACCTCGATGATCGGCATCCCGTAGAGCGGGCTCGACTCGTCCTCCTTCGCCGCCGGGTTCACCACGTCGTTCGCGCCGATGACGATGGCGACGTCGACCATCTCCATCGTCGGGTTGACGTCGTCGGGCTCGACGAGCTGCTCGTACGGGACGTTCGCTTCGGCGAGGAGCACGTTCATGTGCCCGGGCATGCGCCCCGCGACCGGGTGGATCGCGTAGCGGACCTCGGCGCCCGCCTTGGTCAGCTGGTCGGCGAGCTCCTTGACCGCATGCTGCGCCTGCGCGACCGCCATGCCGTACCCCGGGACGACGACGACCGAGCTGGCCGCCTCGAGGATGTAGTAGGCGTCGTCCGGCGTGAGCGGCTTGACCTCGCCCTGCACGGCGGCGGAGCCGGCCGTGACGGTGGCCCCGAAGCCGCCGAACAGCACGTTCGCCAGCGAGCGGTTCATCGCCTTGCACATGATGTTGGTCAGGATCAGGCCCGACGCACCGACGAGCGAGCCGGCGACGACCAGCACGTTGTTGTCGATGACGAAGCCGGCCGCGGCGGCCGCGATCCCGGAGTAGCTGTTGAGCAGCGAGACGACGATCGGCATGTCGGCGCCACCGATCGGCAGGACCGCCATGACGCCCAGCACGAGCGCCACCGCCAGCACGACCGCGAACGCGACGATCACGACGCCGCCCGGCAGCCCGGCCGCCAGGATCGCATCGACGACGAGCACGGCGCCCGCGAGCAGGCCGATCGCGAGGATCGCGCCGTTGACGGTTTTCTGCCCGGCGAACTGGATCGGCTTGCCGTCCATGCGCCCGCTCAGCTTGAGGAACGCGACGATGGATCCGGTCGCGGCGAGGCCGCCGATCAGCACCGTCAGCACGATCGCGAAGGCCGGGAACGGGGCGATGCGGTCGGCGCGGGCGTACTCGGCCCAGCCGACGAGGAGCGAGGCGAGGCCGCCCGAACCGTTGAGAAGCGCGACCATCTCGGGCATCCCGGTCATCTGCACGCGTCGCGCGGCGACCGCCCCGATCGCCGCGCCGACGACGAGGCCCACGAGGATCCAGGTGAAGTCGAGGCCCGCCTCGAAGTAGAGCGTCGCGACGAGCGCGACGAGCATGCCGAGGGCGGAGACGCGGTTGCCGCGCTTGGCGGTCTCGGCCCGGCCGAGCATCTGCAGGCCGATGATGAACAGGACGGAGGCACCGATGTACGCGAAGGTCTGGAGGCTCTCCACGGCGTCAGTTCCCCTTGCCGGTCTTGAACATGCCGAGCATCCGCTCGGTCACGAGGTAGCCGCCGACGACGTTGATCGTCGCCGCCACCACGGCGAGCGTGCCGAGCACGGTGACGATCGGACCCCCGTCGGCGTGCCCCGCCGCGATCATCGCCCCGACGATCGTGATGCCGGAGATCGCGTTCGAGCCCGACATGAGCGGCGTGTGGAGCTGCGACGGGACCTTGTTGATCAGGTAGACGCCCAGGTAGATCGCGAGCACGAACACGAACAGCAGCAGCGGGTTCACCGATCGGCCTCCAGTCGCGCGCGGACCGCGTCGTGGCGAACCGCGCCTTCGTCGATGAGCAGGACGCCGTCGACGATCTCGTCGTCGGTCGACTTCAGGGCGTCGTCGGTCCAAGCGTGGGCGATGAGGTGGACGAGGTTGGCCGCGTACATCAGGCTCGCGTCGCGCGCGACCGCCGCGGGCAGCGGATGCAGCCCCATCAGGCGCACCCCCTCGTCGGTGACCACTTCCTCGCCGGCGACCGTGCCCTCGACGTTGCCGCCGGTGGAGGCCGCGAGGTCGACCACCACGGAGCCGGGCTTCATGCCGGCGATCGCCGCCGCCGAGAGGAGGCGCGGCGCCGCTCGCCCGAACACCTGCGCGGTGGTGATGACGATGTCGCTCTGCGCGACCACCTTGGCCATCTGCTCCCGTTGGCGCGCCAGCTGCTCGTCGGTGAGCGCCTGCGCGTAGCCCTGGGCCGTCTGGCCCTGCTCGCCGCCGAGGTCGAACTCGACGAAGCGCGCGCCCAGCGATCGGACCTGCTCGGCGACCACCGGCCGCGTGTCGTAGGCGTCGACGCGGGCGCCCAGGCGCTTCGCGGTGGCGATCGCCTGGAGGCCCGCCACCCCGACCCCGAGCACGAAGACGCGCGCCGGCGCGATCGTGCCGGCCGGCGTCGACATCATCGGGAGCACCTTGTCGATGCGCTCCGCCGCGGCCAGGACCGCCGCGTACCCGGCGAGGCTCGCCTGCGACGAGAGCGCGTCCATCTTCTGCGCGTACGTCGTGCGCGGCATGAGCTCGACGCACAGCGCGCGGAACCCACCCTCGGCGAGCGCGCGCACGGTCGGGAGCGAGAAGAAGGGGTCGAGGAAGCCGACGACCGTCGCGCCGCGCTTCAACCCTTCGAGGTCCTTCGGCGAGGGGGGCGAGACGACGAGCACCACGTCGGCGCTCGACGCCGCCGCGTCCGCGGCGACGACCTCGGCGCCCGCGCGCTCGAGGTCGGCGTCGCTCAGGTGCAGCGGCCCGCCGTACCCAGCCGGCAGGCGCACCACGTGGCTGAGCTTGACGAGCTTCTCGATCGCCACGGGCACGAGCGCGAGGCGACGTTCGGGCGGCGGGGACGGTAGGCAGGTGACAACCATGGGGCACATCGTCGCACATGAGACCCAGGACCGGAGCCCCGGATGCGATCGCGCGCCGCCGCGGTGCGTCCCGACGAGGCTTTGCTATCCTGGCGGGCGATGCATCACCTCGGCGTTCTCACCTCCGGCGGCGACGCGCCCGGCATGAACGCCGCGATCCGCGCCGTCGTGCGCACCGCCGTCCACGCCGGGGCCCGGGTCTCCGGGATCTACCGCGGCTACCAGGGCCTCATCGACGGCGACATCGCCGAGATGGGGCCGCGCAGCGTCGCGAACATCATCCAGCGCGGCGGCACGATCCTGCGCACCGCCCGCTGCCAAGCCTTCTACACCCCCGAAGGGCGCGCCGAAGCCGCCGCCGAGCTCCGCGCCCATGCGATCGAATCGCTGGTCGTCATCGGTGGCGACGGCTCCTACCGCGGCGCGGCGAAGCTGCACGAGGAGCACGGCATCGCCGTCGTCGGGATCCCGGGCACGATCGACAACGACATCTACGGCACGGACGTCTCGATCGGCTTCAACACCGCGATCAACGTCGCCCTCGACGCCGTCGACCGGCTGCGCGACACCGCCGCGAGCCACGACCGGCTCTTCCTGGTCGAGGTGATGGGGCGCCACAGCGGCGCGATCGCCCTGTACGTGGGCGTCGCGGGCGGCGCCGAGGCGATCCTCCTCCCCGAGGTGCCGAGCGACATCGAGAAGGTCGCCGATGCGCTCGCCGCCGCGCAACGCCAAGGCAAGTCCTCGTCGGTCGTGGTCGTCGCCGAGGGAGCCCTGGAGGGCGGCGCGCTCGCCCTGCAGCGCGTGCTCGCCGAGCGCGCTGGCTACGAGGCCCGGACCTCGATCCTCGGGCACATCCAGCGCGGCGGCACCCCGAGCACGCGCGACCGGGTGCTCGCCTCGCGGCTCGGCTTCATCGCCGTCCGGACCCTCTTGGCCGGGGTCAGCGGCGTCATGGTGGGCGTCGACAAGCGTGGGACGACCACGGTGCCGCTGCAGGCGGTCTGGGAGAACACCAAGGAGATCGACTGGGAGCTGGTGGAGATCGCGCAGGTCTTGGCGATCTGAGGCCGGCGCTCCGAGCGGGGCGACCCGTGCGGGCCGCCCGCGGGTTCACCCCCGCCAGACCACCCGCACGAAGGCGTTCTTGCCGGCCTGCAGCACCAGCGAGCCGGCGCCACGCACGTCGACGACGGCGGTGCGGTCCTCGAGCGCCACGCCGTCGACCTTCAGCCCGCGGTTGTCGATCAGGCGCCGCGCCTCGCCCTTGCTCTTCGTGAAGCCGACCGCGACGGCCAGCGCCGCCGCTTCGAGCGTGCCGTCGGGCGCGGCGGCGGCGTCGACGACGTGCTCCGGCAGGTCGGCCGGCACGCCGCCGCGCGCGACCTCGTCGTAGCGCCGCTCCGCCGCCGCCACCGGCGCGTCGCCGTGGTAGAGCCGCACGAGCTCGCGCGCGAAGGTCCGGTGCGCCCCCACGGGATCGCCCCCCACCTGGATCGCCATCGCATCGACGTCGAGCTCGGTGCACAGCGTCGTGTACTTGACCAGCAGCTGGTCGGGCACCTGCATCGCCTTGGTGAACACGACCTCGGGCGGCTCGGCGATGCTGATGTAGTTGCCGAGCGACTTCGACATCTTCTCGACGCCGTCGGTGCCCTCGAGCAGCGGCACGGTCAGCGCCACCTGCGGCTCCATCCCGTACGCGCGCTGCACGTCGCGCCCCACCAGCAGGTTGAAGAGCTGATCGGTGCCGCCGAGCTCCACGTCGGCACGGATGGCGACCGAGTCGTAGGCCTGCGCGAGCGGGTAGAGGAACTCGTGGACGCTGATCGGCGTTCCCTCGCGGTAGCGCTTGGTGAAGTCGTCGCGCTCGAGCATCCGCGCCACCGTGTACGTGCTCGCGAGGCGCACCAGCTCGCCGAAGCCGAGCCCCTCGAGCCATTCGGAGTTGTGGCGGATCTCGAGCCGCTCCGGGTGGTCGTCGAGCACCTTCACCGCCTGCGCCACGTAGGTCGCGCCGTGCGCGCGGGTCTCGTCGAGCGTCAGCTGGGGGCGCGTCTTCGACTTGCCCGAAGGGTCGCCGATGGTGGCCGTGAAATCGCCGACGATGAGCACGACCAGGTGGCCGAGGTCTTGAAACTGCCGCAGCTTGCGCAGCACCACCGCGTGGCCGACGTGGAGGTCCGACGAGGACGGGTCGACGCCGAGCTTCACGCGCAGCTGCCGCCCCTCGGCGGCGGCGCGGCGCAGCTTGGCCGCGAGCTCGCCCTCCGGGACGACGTGTTCGGCGCCGCGGTTCAGGCGCTCGAGCGCGGCGAGGACGGGATCGGGGCTGGACACGGGTTCCTCCGACGGGCGGCCGGCTGCCGCGGGACCCGCGAATCTACCACGCGCCCCTGCGCCGCCCGCCGAGCCCGCCGCCGGGCGTCGCGCGGCGCCGCTGACCGTGCGCGGGCGCCGGCGGTGCTAGCGTCGTGTGTGCCCGCTACCGAACCCGCCCCCCCGTGCGCCATCGTTGTCTTCGGCGTCACCGGCGACCTCGCCGCCCGCAAGCTGCTTCCGGCGCTCTACGCCCTGCACGCGAACGGGACGCTGCACCCCAAGACCGCCGTCGTCGGCTTCGCGCGTTCGGATCTCGACGACGAGTCGCTCCGGCGCCGGCTCGGCGAGGCCGTGCGCGAGCACGTCGCCGACCTCGACGAAGACGTCTGGCGCGAGTTCGCCGGCCGCGTCACCTACGTGCGCGGCGCGTACGACGACGCCGGCGCGTTCGAGCGGCTCGCCGCGCACCTCGACGCCATCGGGCTGCCCGACCACGTCTACTACACCGCGACCCCGCCCGAGACGTACGCGCCGATCGCCGGCGGCCTCGCCGACGCCGGGATGGCCTCGGAGCGCACCGGCTTCCGTCGGCTCGTCGTCGAGAAGCCCTTCGGGATCGACCTGGCGTCCGCGCGGGCGCTCAACGAGCACGTGCTCGAGCGTTTCGCGGAGACCCAGGTCTACCGGATCGACCACTACCTGGCCAAGGAGACGGCGCAGAACCTCGCCGTGCTCCGCTTCGCGAACACGCTCTTCGAACCGATGTGGTCGAACCGGACGATCGACCACGTGCAGATCACGATGGCGGAACCGCTCGGCACCGAAGGGCGTGGCGCGTTCTACGACCAGGCCGGCGTGATCCGCGACGTCTTCCAGAACCACCTGCTGCAGCTGCTCGCGCTCGTCGCGATGGAGCCGCCGGGCCACTACGACGCCGATTCGGTGCGCGACGAGAAGGTCAAGGTCTTCCACGCGCTGCGGTGCGCCGCCCCCGGTCGCACGGTATTGGGCCAGTACGTCGCCGGCAACGGTCACCCGGGGTACCGCGAGGAGGCCGACGTCGACCCCGACTCGCGGATGCCGACGTACGCCGCCGCCGCCTTCGAGGTGCGCAACTGGCGCTGGGCGGGGGTGCCCTTCTACGTGCGTGCCGGCAAACGCCTCGAGCGCAAGGCCTCCGAGATCGTGCTGCGGCTCAAGGCGCCGCCGTACGTGCCCTTCGACCTCACGGACGTACCGAAGGCCGACCGCCTCGTGCTGCGGCTCGTGCCCGACGAGGGCATCCGGCTGCACTTCAACGCCAAGCGCCCCGGGCAGGACCTCGAGGTCGACCGCGTCAGCCTCGACTTCGCGTACCACGGTCGCTACCAGCGCCCGAACCCCGACGCCTACGAGACGCTACTGCTCGACGTCATCGAGGGCGACGCGACCCTGTTCATGCGCGCCGACGAGGTCGAGGCGCAGTGGCGCGTGGTGGCGCCGCTGCTCGAGGCCGAGGCCCAGGGTGCGCTCCACCCCTACCCGGCCGGCTCGATGGGCCCCGAGGCCGCCCACGCCCTCCTGGAGGGCGACGGGCGGCACTGGTACCGACCCGGCCCCGACTGACCGCCGCGGTCGGCGCGCGCCCCATGCTAGCGTCGACCGTGGCCCACGTCCAACTGTTCGGCTCGCCCATGGACCTCGGCGCGGGGCGCCGCGGCGTCGACATGGGTCCCTCCGCCCTTCGACTCGCCCGCCTCGGCCCGACGCTGGTCGCGCTCGGCCATCGTGTGGACGACCTCGGCAACGTCGACGTGCCGATCGCCGAGGCGACGACCACCCCCGACGAGGTCGGGGCGCGCTTCGTCGCCTCGATCGCCGACGTGACGCGCCGGCTCGCCGACGCCGTGGCCGGCGCCGCGCCGGGGGCGATCCCGGTCGTGCTCGGCGGCGACCACGCGGTGTCGATGGGGTCGATCGCCGGCGTGGTGCGCCGAGCGCGGGGCGACCGCGTGGGCGTGCTGTGGATCGACGCGCACGCCGACCTCAACACGCCGCAGACCAGCCCCTCGGGCAACGTCCATGGGATGCCGCTCGCCCACCTGCTCGGCCACGGCGACCCGCGCCTGTTGGCGGCCATCGGGGCGCCGCCGCTGCACCCGCGCGACGTCGCCTTCCTCGGTCTCCGATCGGTGGACCCCGCGGAGCGGGCCTTCATCCACGCCCACGGCCTGACCGCGTGGACGATGAGCGACCTCGACCGCATCGGCATGGCGGCGGCGACGGGGGCGGCCCTCGAGGCCCTCGCCCACGTCGATCACCTGCACGTCTCCTTCGACGCGGACGCGCTCGACCCGGTCGTCGCGCCAGGGGTAGGCACGCCGGTGGCCGGCGGCCTCGGCTACCGCGAGGCGCACCTGCTCATGGAGCTCCTGGCATCGTCGGGCCGGGTCGGTTCGGTCGACCTCGTCGAGGTCAACCCGATCCTCGACGAACGCAACGCGAGCGCGCGGGTGATGGTGGAGCTCGCCGCGAGCCTGTTCGGTCGCACGATCCTCTGACCGACGCGCAGGCGCCGCGAGCGCCGTGGGCGGTGCTCGCCACGCGCTCGGCGTCGCCGGGCGCCGTCAGTCGCCGGCGACCGCGACCGTGCGCGACCAGCCCTCGAGCCAGGCGCCGAAACGCGGCCACGCGCGCTCGAAGGCGGCGTCGCCCGCGACGATCGCCTCGGCGGCCCGGTCGAAGCGCAGCCAGTGGATGGGCGGGCGCGTCTGGACGTGCATCGCGGCGTCGTTCCCCTCCGCGAGGGCGTCGGCCTGGTCGCTCCAGGCGTCGAGCGTGAGCGCCAAGGCGCGACCGAGGGTCGGCCACGCGCGCCGCGAACCCTGGGCGCCGGCACCGCGCAAGCCGCGCCGCACCCAGCGCCCCACCCGCGAGGCCGACGCGCGCCGGGCGACCCGCAGGCTGCGCGAGTCGCGCGCCTCGATGCCGGCGCCGACGCCGATCGTCAGGTCGAGGTCGAATCCGTCTAAGGTCCCCAAGGGCACCGGGGCCCCGATGCCGCCGTCGATCAAGCGGCGGCCGCCCCAGTCGACCGGCGCGAACAAGCCCGGCAGCGAGGCGGAGGCCCGCAGCGCGACGGCGAGGGGTCCTTCGCGCAGCACGACCCGCTCGCCGGTGTCCACGTCGGTGGCGACCACCGCGAGCGTGCGCGGCAGGTCCTCGATGCGCACGTCACCGACGAGCCCGCGGAAATAGGCCTCGAGCCGCTCGCCGGCGAAGAGCGCGCCACGCCGCAGGCCGACGTCGACGATGTGGGGCAGCACGTCGCGGCGGCGCAGCTCCTCGGCGTCGGCCCGCAGCCGCTCGGGGTCGTGGCCGAGCGCGTACAGCGCCCCGATGACCGCGCCGAACGACGTGCCGACGACCACGTCGGGCGCCAGCCCGCGGCGGTGCAGGGCAGCGAGCACCCCGATATGGGCGTAGCCACGAGCGCTGCCGCCGCCGAGCGCCACGCCGACCGACTACGGAAACATGCGGCGTTTCCCGATCATCTGCGCGCGCTGTTCGATCGACCGCCGCCGGCCGCGGCCGGCAATCCGGACACCGCC
>JARGGE010000549.1 GCA_029210865.1 Trueperaceae bacterium | reverse complement strand
CCGCCCGTCCCGCCTTCCCCGCCTCCTCGGCGCCCTCTCGGTCGCGCTGATGGTCCTGCTCGCCCCGGCCACCGCCCTCGCCCAGGACGCCCCCGTCCCCGAGCGCTTCGCCACCCTCCAGAGCGACGTCGACCTCCCCGGTGGCGACCTGCAGTCGATCTTCGACGTCACCCTCGAGCGCTGCATGGCCGCCTGCCTGCGCGACGGCGCCTGCACCGCCTTCACCTTCAACGGGCGCAACGGCTCCTGCTTCCTCAAGGGCGCGCCGGGCGCCCCGGTGCCCTTCGTGGACGCCGTCTCCGGCCAAGTCACCGACCGCGACGCCGCCGCGCTCGAGATGGCGCGTACCGCCGCCGCCGACCTCGCCTTCCTGGACGCCTGGGACCTCGACGAGGCGCGCGACCAAGCGGAGGCCTTGGCCGAGCGCTACCCCGCCGACGGCCGCACGGAGGCCGAGTGGCTCGACCTGGCGCGGCGGCAAGCAGCCGCCGACGCGGTCGCGGCCACCGGCGCGGCCGCGACCGTCGCCGACGGCGGCCGCGCCTGGCTGGCGCACGCCCGTGCGTTGGCCGACCTCGCGGCGGTCGAGCGCAACCGCACATGGGCGCTGCATCGGGAGGCGGTCCTCGCGGCCGTGAACGCCGCCCTGCGCCTGCCCGAGCCGACCCGCGCCGACGCGCTGGTCGTGCTCGCCCGCGCCCTCGAGGCCACCAACCGCGGCGAGGCGGCGCTCGCGGCGCTGCGCCTCGCCGACCGGATCGCCCCCGGCATCGCCGGCGACGACCTCGCACGGCTGCGCGAGGCCTTCGGCTTCCGCGTGCTCTACCAGGACGTCGACGCCCGGACCGGCACGCCCCGCATCTGCGCCTCGTTCTCCGAAGACCTCGCGCCCACGCGCGATTACGCCCCCTTCGTGCAACGCACCGCGCCCGGCCTCGCCGTCGAGGTCGAGGGGTCGCAGCTGTGCGTCACCGGCGTCGCCTACGGCGAGCGCTACGCGCTGACGCTGCGCGCCGGGCTGCCGAGCGCCTCCGGCGACACCCTGGTCCGCGACGTCCCCATCGACCAGTACGTCCGCGACCGGGCCCCCGCGGTCCGCTTCCCAGGTCAGGCCTACGTGCTGCCCGCGCGCGGCCCGCGCGCGCTGCCGGTCGAGACCGTCAACGCCAACGAGCTCGAGCTGCGGCTGCTGCGCGTCACCGACCGCAACCTGGTGGCCGCGATCCGCGAGGGGAGCTTCCTGCGCAGTCTCGGCCCGTGGGAGGGGGCGCGCTTCGAGGACCTGCTCACCGAGCTCGTCTGGGAAGGGGAAGCGAGCCTGGCGGGCGACCTCAACCGCACCACCACCTCGCGCCTGCCGCTCGACGAGGTCGGCCCGCTCGACCCCGGCATCTACGTGCTGCGCGCGAACGTCGCCGGCGCCGATCCCTACGAGGCGCCGCCCGCCATGCAGTGGTTCCTGGTCTCCGACCTGGGCGTCACCGCGCTCTCCGGCAACGACGCGGTGCACGTGGTGGTCCAGCGCCTCTCCGACGGCCGGCCGGCCGAGGGCCTGCGCGTGGCGCTGGTCGCGCGCTCGAACCGGGTGCTCGGCGAGGCGACCACCGACGCCCAGGGCCTCGCGACCTTCGCGGCGGCGCTCGCGCGCGGCACCGGCAACGCCGCCCCCGCGCTCGTGCTGGTCGAGGACGACG
>JARGGE010000547.1 GCA_029210865.1 Trueperaceae bacterium | reverse complement strand
CGACCGCGCGCCTGGCCACGCTGGTCCCGAACGGCGCTGCGCTCGCGCCGTTCGCGCTCGACCCGGTGGTGGGGGTACCGCCCGACCTGGTGCGCGCCTCGCTCGACGTCGCCCTGGCCGAGGTGGGCGTGCGCAACGCCGAACGCGGCCTGCTCCCGACCCTCGAGGCCGGCTACTCGTGGCTGCAGGACGACGGTGCCTCGCTCACCCTCTCGCTCGAGAGCCGCAGCTGGCAGCCGGCGGTCACGTACCAGACCGCGGGGGCCGGTGGCGGCATCAGCGCCCTGGGCGGCGCGATCCCGAGCACCGCCCAACCGACCGTGCGCGGCGCGCTCAACGTCGGCGTCGCCTGGACGATATCCCCGCAGACCGCGCTCGAGGCCGAGGCGGTGCGCCGCCAGCTCGACGCCGCGGTCGCCGGCCTCGCCTCGGCGCACGACCGCGCGCGGCTCGGCCAGCGCGCCCTCGAGGTGGCGCTCACCGCGACCGCCGACCGCGAGGAGCTCGCCCGCCTCGACCTCGCGCTGCGCACCCTCGAGCGCGACGCCGCCGACGCCCGCTTCGCCTCCGGCACGATCGGCGACCTCGAACGCCTGCAAGCCCACCTCGGCTGGCGCCGGGCCGCCTTCGCGCTCGCCTCGGCCCGCGTCGAGGCCCTGAACGCGGTGCTCGACACCTACCTCACGTACGCCCAGCCCCTCTCGGAGGTCCTCCCGTGACGCCCCTCGCCCCTTCCCGCGCGCCCCGGCGGGCGCACCAGCTCGCCGCGCTGCTCGCGCTCGCGAGCCTCGCCGGCGCCCTGGCCCAAGGCACCCCCGCCACCCTCGACCTCGACGCGGCGCTCGCCGCCCGCGACGAGCGGGTGGCCGTCGTCACCGCCGCCCTCGACCTGGCCGAGGCCGAGCGCGCCCTGGTCCGCAGCGACGCCGACCCGCTGGCGCTGCGGCTCGAGCGCACCCAGGCGCGGCAGGGCGTCGAGCTGGCGCGCGCCGACCTCGCCGCCGCGCGGGCCGACGCCGCCGTCGAGCTCGCCGGCGCCTGGGCCCGGGTCCGGGAAGCCCAAGCGCAGCTCGCGCTCGCCGAAGGGGCGCGCGACCTCGCCGGCCGCGTGCTCGACGTCGCGCGCCTGCGCCTCGAGCGCGGCAGCGCCACCCAGCTCGACGTCGACGAGGCCGCCACCGACCTCGACGACGCGGCCGCGAACGTGACCGCCGCACGCGACGGCCTCGCCCTCGCCCGTGCCGACCTGGCCGGCACCGTCGGCAGCGACGCAGCCGTCGACGTCGCCCCGGTCGACCGCGGCCGTCTCGAGCAGCCGCTGCCCGACGACACGGTCCTCGCGGCCGCCGTCGCCGGCCTACCCACCTACCTGAGCGTGGCGTATGCGGTCGAACTGGCCGGCATCGGCGTCGAGCTGCTCGACCCGAGCTTCGCGGCCCAGGCGCAGATCGACCGGGCGCGGTCGCAGCGCGCGCAGGCGGAAGCGGGGCTCGCCGAGGCCGAACGAGGCCTGGGCCTGCAGCTCCGGGCGCTGCGCAACGCGGTCGCGAACGCGATCGAACGCGACCGGGTCGCGCGCGACGCGCTCGGCCAGGCCGAGGAGCGCCTGGCGATCGAGGAGCGCCGCCTCGAGGCGGGCCTGGTCGCCGAGCTGTCCGTCGCCCAGATGCGCCTGGGCGTCGACCAGGCGCGGCTGACC
>JARGGE010000546.1 GCA_029210865.1 Trueperaceae bacterium | reverse complement strand
CGCTACACCGGCTTCACCGAGAAGCTGGTCCTGATCGCGATGCTGGCCAGCGTCGTCGCGGTCGTGGCGCTGACCGGATGGACGCAGCGCACCGCCCCGGCCATGGCGCTCGTGACCGCCGGGCACCTCGACCCGCCCGCGCTCGTGGCGCTGGTCGTCGACGCCGACAGCGACCCCACCAGCGTCGCGTGGGTCGCCGCCTACCGCGCCGACCGCGCGGACGACCCCGAGGCCGTCCGGACCGCCCTCGCCGACGTCTCCGGCCTCGACGAGGCGCGCGCGGCGCTGGGGCGCGGCGATCCGCTCCCGACGCCATCGCCGACCGTGCTGCGGGCTTCGGTCGGGGGCACCTGGTGGCAGGCGATCGGCGGCGTCTTCGCCGACCCGCGGCGGCTGCTCCACGACGACGCGCGCATCGCGGGCGTCCCCCGCTGGGCCTGGCCGGCCCTGGTCGTCGCGTTCGCGGTCCTCGCCCTCGTCCACGTCCTCGCGCTGTTCGTGCCGCGCCCGCGCTTGGCGCGCCACGCGCCCCGGACGTTCGGGTACCACGTGCTCTCGCTGCTGCTCCCGGGGAGCGGGCAGGCCGACGAGCTCTACGGCGCCCTGCTGCTCGTCCCGTGGGCCGTGTTCGGCCTTGACGTCGTCGTGCAAGCGTTCGGCGGCGAGACCCTGCTCGGCATCTCGTTCCGCGCCGGCCTGGTCGTCCTGTCGGTGCTGTACGCGGTGAACGTCGTGGCCTGGGCCGTCGAGACGTCCTCGGTCCGCAAGCGCTTGCGCACGCTGCGCGAACGCGACCCGGAGCTGGCGCGCTCCTTCGGCCTCTCCCCCGCCCCCACGACCGCCGAGGACGCCTGACCCACGTGCGGCCGGCGCCGCCGCCGTCGCTCCAGACCCGCGGCTACGCGCTCGTGGTCACCGCCGCGGTGCTCTGGGGCCTGATCGGGCTCTTCGCCCGGACGATCCTCGACGCCGGCGTCGGACCGCTCGAGATCGCCTTCTGGCGGGCGCTGATCGCCGGCGGCGCCTTCGCCCTCCACGCCCGGCTCGCCGGCCGCTCGAAGCTGCGGTCGGCGCGCGACCTGGGGCTGCTCGCGGCGTTCGCGCTCGTCGGCGTCACCCTCTTCTACGCCTCGCTCAACCTCGCGATCGACGCGGGCGGCGTCAGCCTCGCGTTCGTGCTGCTCTACACGGCACCCGCCTTCGTGGCGGTGCTCGCCTGGCCGCTCTTGGGCGAACGGCTGACGCGGCGCAAGGGGGCGCTCGTGCTCCTCGCCGTGGCGGGCGTCGTCCTCGTCGCCCAAGCGGGCGGGGGCGGCGTGCACGCGACGCCCGCGGCGGTCGCGTGGGGGCTCGCCTCGGGCGCGAGCTACGCGACGTACTACCTGTTCGGCAAGTGGGTGTTGCACCGCTACGCCCCGGTCACGATCTTCGCCGTCGTGCTGCCGATCGGCGCGCTCGGGCTGCTCCCGTTCGTCGACTTCGTCCCCAAGGCCTCCGACACCTGGGCGTGGCTCGCCGTCCTCGGCCTGGTCTCGACGTACCTCGCGTACCTGGTCTACTACACCGGCCTGCGCACCACCGAGGCCTCGCGCGCGGTGCTCGTGGCGACCGTGGAGCCGGTGGTCGCGGCGGCGATCGCGGCGATCGCCTTCGGCGAGCGGCTCGGTGGGGTCGGCTGGACCGGTGCCGCGCTGATCCTCG
>JARGGE010000545.1 GCA_029210865.1 Trueperaceae bacterium | reverse complement strand
CGGACGCGGGCGCGTCCCAGGCGTCGCCGTGGCAGCACCGACGCTCCAGGTGGGGGGATGGGGGGCAGGTTACCGCGCGGCGCGCGCGCCGTCAGCGGTCGACGCCCAACCGCTCCGCCAGCAGCGCGCGCACCGCGTCGGGCGTCGCCTGGCCGGCGCTCGCCCGCATCACCTGGCCCATCAGGAAGTTGAGCGCTTTGGGCTGCTCGCGCACGGTCGCGGCGACGTCGGCGTGGGCTGCGAGCACCGCGTCCACCCAGCCGGCGAGCGCGTCGGCGTCGCGCACCGCGCGCAGGCCGCGGGCGTCGACGAGCGCGCCGGGGTCGGCGCCGGCGAGCACCTCGGCCAAGAGGCCCTTGGAGGTGGGGCCGGTGATCTCGCCGGTCTCGGCGAGCGCGACGAGCGCGGCCAGCGGCGCCGGGTCGCGGCCGACGTCGGCGAAGGCCACGCCGGCGCCCACGACCTCGACGAGCAACCAGTTGGCCAGCGCCTGGGGGCGCGGCGCGGGGTGGTGGCGCTCGGCCGCGGCGACCAGCGCGTCGAAGGCGCGTGCGGCGTCGACGTCGAGCGCGAGCCGGTCGGCGTCGTCGGGGCGCAGGCCGGCCGCGCGGTAGCGGGCCCGGCGGGCCGCGGGCGTCTCGGGGGTGGCGGCGCGCACGGCGTCGAGCCAGGCATCGGGCAGCGCGATGGGGGGCAGGTCGGGGTCGTCGAGGTAGCGGTAGTCGGCCGCCTCCTCCTTGGTGCGCAGGGTGACGCTCTTCTGCCCGCCCTCGACCCAACCGCGGGTCTCCTGCACCACGGGCAGGCCGGCGTCGAGGCGCCGCGCCTGGCGCTGCGCCTCGCTCTCGATCGCGGCCTGGACGCTCTTGAACGAGTTGAGGTTCTTCACCTCGACCTTGGTGCCCAGCGGCCCGCCGGGCACGCGCAGCGAGACGTTCACGTCCGCGCGCATCTTCCCCTCCTCGGGGGTGGCGTCGCTGACGTCGAGCGCGCGCGCGAGCGCGCGCACCTCCTCGAGGAAGGCCCGTGCCTCCTCGCCGGAGCGCAGGTCGGGTTCGGTGACCATCTCGACCAGCGGCGTCCCGGCGCGGTCGAAGTCGGCCAGGCTGTGGTCGGCGTAGGCGGGGTGCACCAGCCGGCCTGCGTCCTCCTCGAGGTGGCAGCGGGTGATGCCGATGCGGCGCCCGCCGGGCAGTTCGAGCGCGCCGTGCTGGCCCACGGGGCGGTCGCTCTGGCTCAGCTGGTAGTTCTTGGGGGCGTCCGGGTAGCCGTAGTGCTTGCGCGCGAAGGCGGTCACCGGGGGGACGCGGCAGCCGAGCGCCTGCGCGAAGCGCACCGCCAGCGTCAGCGCCTCGCGGTTCGCGACCGGCAGGGCACCGGGGAGGCCGAGGCAGACGGGGCAGACGTGGCGGTTGGCGGTGCCTGGGTCGGCGGGATCGACGTCGCTCGCCGCCGTGGCCGCATACGGCAGGGCCCCGTCCGCCCGGTCGGGGGTCGGACAGGCGCAGAACAGCTTGCTGCGCGTGCGCAGCGCCAGGTGGACCTCGAGGCCGACCACGACCTCGTAGGCGGCGCGCGTCGTCATGGCGGGGAGTCTACCCCGGTCCTCGGCGGTAGACTCGGGGCATGGTCGAGGTCACGGTCGAGGACATCGCCGTCTCCGGGGACGACGCGGCGCGCTTCCTGGTCCTGCTCAAGGCGCCC
>JARGGE010000544.1 GCA_029210865.1 Trueperaceae bacterium | reverse complement strand
GATCCGTCCCCTCGCACCGCGACGCGAAAGGAGCCGCTTCCCCGACCCGCACGGAACGCCTCGCTCGCTGCCCCCGCCTCGCCGCGGCGGCGCGACCCTTCGATCGGAGCACCCCATGATCCAGCGGCTCTTCCTCCTCGTCACGGCCCTGCTGCTCGCCACCGCCGCGTGGGCGCAAGGCGACGGCCTGCTCCTCGGCATCGTCTCGATCTCGCCCGCCGAAGCCAACAACGCCCGCTTCATCAACGGCGCCACCGAGCAGGCGACCGAGTTCGGTTGGCGCGTCCAGGTCATCGACGCCCAGGGCGCCGCCGACCAGGCGAACAGCGCGATCCAGAACCTCGTGACCCGCCGCGCGGGCGCCATCATCGACATGGTCTTCCCCACCACGTCGCTCAACGCCGGCCTGGTGGCCGCCGAGCGCGCGGGCATCCCGGTCGGCACGTGGGGCGGCGGCTTCGGCCGCGCCGTCGTGGCCGTCAACGGCTCCGGCGGCCCGATGGCCATCCCGGTCACCGAGCAGATGGTCGCCGACATGGGCGGCACCGGCTCCGTGCTGGCGCTGACCTACCACACCGGCCAGGTGTGCCGCGAGCGGGAGGAAGAGATGGACCGCATCCTCGCCAACTACCCGGACATCACCGTGACCAAGAACGAGGTCCGGATCCCCGGCTACCTCCAGGACGGCGCGCAGTACGCCGCCGCCTGGCTCGCCTCGCACCCCGCCGGCGCCGAACCGCTCGCCATCTGGGGCTGCTGGGACGACCCGGCGCTCGGCGCCATCTCGACGATGCGCCAGCAGAACCGCGACGACGTGCTGGTCTACGGCGTCAACGGCAACGCCGAGGCGATCCTCGCCGTGCAGAGCGGCTGGATGACGGCCACCGCGTGGCAGCAGAGCTTCGAAGAGGGCAAGCTCCTGGTCCGGACCCTCAAGGAAGCCATCGACACGCTCGAGGCCGGCGGGACCTTCGAGCCCGTCGCCGTCGAGATCGAAGCGATCGTCGTCAACGCCGACACGGTCGAGGGCTTCATCGAGGAGTACCCGGAAGCCGTCGGAAACTGATCGCCTCGCTCGCTCGACCGAGGTAGGACACCATGCTTGCGTCTCAGGACATCCTCGCGGCGGCCGCTCATCCAGCGGCCGCCGTCCCCCAGGCGGCCCCCCCGCTCGTCCGCGTGCAGGGCCTCCGCAAGTCCTTCGGAGGGGTCCAGGCGCTCAAGGGCGTGGACCTCGACATCCGTCCCGGCGAGGTCCACGGCCTCGTCGGCGCCAACGGCGCCGGCAAGTCGACGCTCATCCGCTTGCTCGCCGGCGTCGACGTGCCCGACGACGGGCTCCTCGAGGTCGACGGCCAGCCCACGGCCATCCCCAACCCGCAGCGCGCGACCGCGCTGGGGCTCAGCTTCATCCACCAGGAGCTCAACCTGGTGCCCCACTTCAGCGCGCTCGAGAACATGACGCTGGGGCTGCCCAAGCCGACGCGCGCGGGTCTGATCGACTGGCCCCAGGTCCGCGCGGAGGTCGCCGACGTGGTCGAGCGCCTCGGGATCGACTTCCCGCTCGACACCCCCATCAGCGCCCTGAGCGTGGCGGAGCAGTGGATGCTCTCGATCGGCCGCGCCCTCATCCGGCGCGCCCGGCTGATCGCGATGGACGAGCCGACCGCCTCGCTGTCCGACGAGGAGGCCGAGCGGCTGTTC
>JARGGE010000543.1 GCA_029210865.1 Trueperaceae bacterium | reverse complement strand
CACGGGCCGCGGAGGACGCCACGGCCTACACTGGCCACACGGCGGGCCTCCGCGCCGCGCCACCGAGCGCCCATGACCCGAGTCGACCTCTCCCTCCCCCTGATCGTCGCCCTGCTGCTCGCCGCCGGGCTGGTGACGCTGTCGACCGCCGCGCCGGGCGACGAGTTCACGCGCCAGCTCGTCTTCCTGGGGCCGGCGGCGGT
Organism: Trueperaceae bacterium; assembly: GCA_029210865.1. GTDB lineage: Bacteria > Deinococcota > Deinococci > Deinococcales > Trueperaceae > JAABTL01. The sequence continues at coordinate 1,503 of JARGGE010000543.1, read as the reverse complement.
GGCGGTGGCGGCGGTCCTCTGGGCGGGCCGGAAGCGCATCGTGCGCTTCGCCCCGCAGATCTACGTGACCTCGCTGGTGCTCCTCCTCGCGGTGCGCGTGTTCGGGACCACCGTGAACGGTGCGCGCTCGTGGCTCTACCTCGGCCCGCTGCCCGGCTTCCAGCCGTCGGAGTTCGCCAAGCTCGCGCTCGTCCTGGCGCTCGCGGCCGCGCTCCACGACCGCCCGATCCGGCGCTGGCTCGACTACCTGAGGCCGGCGGTGCTGATCGCCCTGCCGACCGCGCTCGTGCTCGCCGAGCCCGACCTGGGCGGGGCGCTCGTGCTGGTGGCCATCGGCGGCGGCATGGTGCTGGTCCGTGGGGTGCCGCTGCGGCACGTGGTCCTCGTGGCGCTCCTGGCGGCGGTCGCGATCCCCACGCTGGTGGTGCCGAACTTGCGCGAGCACCAGACCGCCCGCATCGTCGCCTTCCTCAACCCGGGCGCCGACCCGCAGGGAGCGGGCTACCAGGTCATCCAGTCGACGATCGCCGTGGGCTCGGGCGGGCTGCTGGGCAAGGGCTACGGCCAGGGCACCCAGTCGCAGCTCGGCTTCATCCCGTTCCGCCAGACCGACTTCATCTTCCCGGTGCTCGCCGAGGAGGGGGGCTTCGTCGCCGCGGTGGCGCTGCTCCTGCTCTACGGGCTGCTCTTCTGGCGCCTCGTGGCGATGGCGAGCGAGTGCGCGGCGGCCCGGGACCAGCTGGTCATCGTGGGGGTGCTCGTGTTCGTGGGCTTCCAGGTGGTCGTCAACGTGGGCGTGACGCTCGGTCTGGCGCCGGTCACGGGCATCACGCTGCCACTGGTGAGCTACGGTGGGACCTCACTGCTATCGACGCTCGTCGCGTTGGCGCTGGCCTTCACCATCAACCGCGACCGCTTCGCCGATTGGTGACCGCGGCGCTCGGTGCCGGTCCGCCGCGGGGCGGGGTGTCCGGTCCGCCGCGGGGCGGGGTGTAGGGTGGAACCATGAAGCTCCGCACGTGGGTCGCCCTGCTCCTCCTCGTCCCGGTCGCCGCGGTCGCCGCCATGAACTGGTCGGCGCTGGTCACCCCGGTCGCCGTGAACCTGTGGGTGACGACCGTGCGCGCGCCGCTGTGGCCGGCCGTCCTGGGTGTGCCCGTGGTCCTCGCCGGCGTCTTCCTGGGGGCCGCGCTGCTCGACCGCGCGCGCCAGCTGCGGCAGGTGGCGGCGCTCGAGCGGCAGCTCGAGGAGGCCCGGGCCACCGTCGAGCGCGGCCGCGAGCAGGCGCTCGACGGCGTGGTCGCCGACCTCGGCGGTCGCATCGCGGCGCTCGAGGCCGTGGTCGAGGGGGTGGCGAGCGGTCTCGAGGCGCGCCTGAACGATCGTCTGGCGCGCGCCGACGAGCGCCGCGAGGCGCGCGAGCGCGACGTCGCGGAGCGCCTCGCCGCGCTGTCCGAGCGGATCACCCGCGTGCGCGACGAGCTGGCCGCCGACGTCGCCGAG
>JARGGE010000542.1 GCA_029210865.1 Trueperaceae bacterium | reverse complement strand
CTCCTGGACGTTGTCGTAGTTCTGGAGGTTGATGCCGCACTCGAAGCCGGAGGTCACCTCGCGGACGTCGTCCTTGAAACGCCGCAGTTGCGCGATGGAGCCCTTGTAGACCTCGCGCCCGTCGCGCTTGAGGCGCGCCTTGGCTCCGCGGCGGATCATGCCGTCGGTGACGTACGAACCGGCGATGTTGCCCGAGCGCGGGACCTTGATGACCATGCGGACCTCGGCGTGCCCGAGGATGCGCTCCTCGAAGGTCGGCTCGATCTGCCCCTTGATCAGGCGCTCGACCTCTTCGATCAGGTCGTAGATGATCCGGAAGGTCTTCAGCGGCGTCTTCTGGCGCTCGGCCGCCTTGAGGACCGACCCGGGCGCGGTCACGCCGAAGGTCAGGATGCTCGCGTCCTCGGTCGAGGCCAACAGCAGGTCGCTGTCGGTGGGTGCGCCCACCTCGGCGAGCATGACGTCGACGTCGACCTCGGGGACGCTCTCGGCTGCCTGAGCGATCACGCCCTTGATCGCCTCGAGCGAGCCCTGGGTGTCGGCGCGCACGAGCAGGTGGATGGTCTTGACCTTGGGCTTGCCGAACAGGTCGGCGAGCGTGAGCCCCTTGCGTCCGATCAGCTCGCGCTCGGACTCCTCGCGGGCGTCGGCGCGCGCTTCGACCGTCTGCTTGGCGCTGGCCTCGTCTTCGGCGTGCTCGACGACCTCGCCGGCGATGGGCAGCTGCGAGAAGCCCAGGATCTGCACCGGAACGCTGGGGCCGGCCTCGGCGACGATCGCGCCGGTGTGGTCGGTCAGCCGCCGCACCTTGGCCCACACCTCGCCGCAGACGGCGTAGTCGCCGACGTGGAGCGTGCCCTCCTGGACGAGGACGGTGGCCAACACCCCGGCGCGCTTGTCGAGCACCGACTCCACGACCACGCCGCGGAAGGGTGCCTCGGGGTCGGCGCGCAGGTCCTCGACCTCGGCGACGAGCGAGAGCATCTCGAGGAGCTCGTCGACCCCTTCGCCGGTGTGGGCGCTGACGCGCACGACGATCGTGTCGCCGCCGAAGGCCTCGGGGATCAGTTCGACCTGCATCAGGTCCTGCAGGACCTTGTCGGGGTTCGCCTGCGGCAGGTCGATCTTGTTGATCGCCACCACGATCGGCACCTTGGCCGCCTTCGCGTGGGCGATCGCCTCGCGCGTCTGCGGCATGATGCTGTCGTCGGCGGCGACCACGATGACGGCGATGTCGGTGGCGTTGGCGCCGCGCTGCCGGATGGCTGTGAAGGCGGCGTGACCGGGCGTGTCGAGGAAGGTGACCGTGCCCTGCTTGGTCTCGGCCTGGTACGCGCCGATGTGCTGGGTGATGCCGCCCGCCTCGCGTTCGGCCACCTTGGTCTTGCGGATGTGGTCGAGCAGCGAGGTCTTGCCGTGGTCGACGTGGCCCATCACGGTGACGACCGGGGCGCGCAGCGGACGCGTGTCGGCGGTCGCGGTGGGCGCGCTCGGCGCCGGCGCGGTCGCCGCGGCCTTCGCCCGAGCGCTCGCGGCGGCGGCCTCGGCCGCGGGTGCGGCGGTCTCGGTGACGAGGCCCCGCACGGTCTCGGCGACGTCGGCCTCGAGCGTGCTCGAGTGCGACTTGTACTCCACGCCCATGTCGTCGAGCATCGCCAAGAGGTCCTTGGTCTCGATGCCGAGGTCACGGGCGAGCTGGTAGATGCGAACCTTCTCAGCCATGCATC
>JARGGE010000541.1 GCA_029210865.1 Trueperaceae bacterium | reverse complement strand
TTGCCTCCTTGGTTGCCGGTCGCCGATCGTGGAGATCCTGGTGACAGATTCCTTCCTGGACCGTGTTAGGAATATAGTAGCAAAGCGCCGCTCACGGCAAGCCGCCGGCCAACGCCGCGCCGCCCGGGGCGGCGCTCACGCCTCGGGCACCAGGTGGCCGCCCCGCAGCGCCAGCACGCGGGCGCCCAAGGTCGCCGGCAGCTCCTGCTGGTGGCCGGTCAGCAGCACCGCGCCGCCGCCGGCGGCGTGCTGGACCAGCGCTCGCGCGAGCGTCGCCTGCGCGTCGGCGTCGAGGCCGTTGAAGGGCTCGTCGAGCAGCGTCAGCGGCATCGCCAGCCCCAGCGCGAGCGCCAACCCCAGCTTCTGGCGCATGCCGCGCGAGTGGCTGGCGGGCACCTCGTCGAGCTTCGTGCCCAGGTCGAAGGCGTCGAGCAGCGCGCGGGCGCGCGCCTCGGCCTCGGGGCGCCGGTACAGGGCGGCGGTGAAGCGGGCGTGCTCGGCGAGCGTCAGGTCCTCGTAGAGGGCGGGCTCGTCGGGGGCGAAAGCGAAGGTGGCGCGCGCGGCCGTGCTCCCCGGGAGGTGGCCGGCGACGCGCACGTCGCCCGAGGACGGCAGCAGCCCGGCCAGCGCGCGGAGCAGCGTGCTCTTGCCGGCCCCGTTGGGGCCGACGAGCAGCGTCAGGTCGCCGGGCGCGAGCGCGAGGTCGATGCCCTCGAGGATGGCGACGCCGCCGAGGCGCACGCCCAATCCCTCGGTGGCGAGGACGGGCGCGGGGGCGGTGTCGGAGGTGGTCATCGTGGCGAAGGGTACCAGCCGGCGCGCGCGGCGGCCGGCGCGGCGTCGGTGGGCCCCGCCGCCGTGCGCCCCGCCGGACGGCCGATCCGCGGCGCGCACCGGCCGCGACCTACGTTCGAGGCGCGCTGCGGCCCCTCCGGGGCCCCGGATCGTTCAGAGCATCACCATGGCCTCCGGCACCTGGCACCGTTCGATGCGCACCATCGCCGTCTCTGTGTGGACGTGTCCATCCCGCAGCGCGAACACGCCAAGGGCGGGGAACAAGGCGTCGATCGGCCGCGCGTGCAGCTTGCGGACGGTGTCGAGGCAGGCAGCGAGCGAGGAGTCGGGGAACGACAGCATCAGGACGCGGCCGCCGACGAACAGGGCGTCGCCCGAGAACAGCGCCGTCCGGCCGTCGACGTCGGCGACGAACGACAGGTGCGTGGCGGCGTGCCCGGGGGTGGCGAGTACGTCGACGCGCACCGAACCCACCTGGACGCGGTCGCCGTCCTTCACGCGGTGGACCTCGGTGCAGGGTTCGAAGGCGGTCCCCGGCGGGAACGAACCGGCGGCGAGCCCGAGGCGAAGGCCCGTCACGGCGGCGTCCGCGGTCTCGAGGGCGCGCGCCAGGTCGGGGTGCGCGACGACGGTCGCGCCGAACGTCCGCTGGAAGTACGCGGCGCCGCGCGCGTGGTCGGCGTGGCCGTGCGTGAGCAGGACGTAGGCGAGGCGCGACGGATCGAGGCCGGCGGCCACGATGCCGTCGACGATCGACTCGGACGCGCGACCCGCGTGCGCTTCGCGCAGGCGGGGTTCGACGTCGCCGTCTTCGAGGTCGAACCCGAAGCGGGGGCGGCCACCGCGGTCGCGTGCACGGAGGCCGGGGGCCGCGGCACCTTCTACCCCACCGACGTCGGCGACGCGGCGAGCGTCGAGCGCTCGGTCGAGGCC
>JARGGE010000540.1 GCA_029210865.1 Trueperaceae bacterium | reverse complement strand
CAAGCTGGCGCGTCTACCTATTCCGCCACCTCGGCATGGGGCGCACCGGGTCCGCTTCGACCGCGAGCGCGACGAGGAGTCTACCACGGCGGTCGTCGCCGTCAAGCAGTGGGTAGGATGCCGGTCATGACCGCGCGCCGGTACCACCGCATCCAGCAGGTGCTGCGCCACCGCCAGCCCGACCTGACGCTGCTCGCCGAGGACGTCCACAAGCCCCACAACCTCTCGGCGATGCTGCGGACCGCCGACGCCGTCGGCATCGGCGTGGTGCACGCGACGCACCCGACCGGCGGCGTGGCGACCTTCAACGCCACCAGCGCGAGCGCGGAGAAGTGGGTCGACCTCGTCGTCCACGCCTCGCTCGAGGACGCCCTCACCACGGTGCGCGCCGCCGGGATGCGCGTCTACGCCGCGCACCTCGCCGACGACGCCGTCGACTTCCGCGACGTCGACTACGTCGGTCCGACGTGCGTCGTGTTCGGTAACGAACGCCACGGCGTCAGCGACGCGGCGGCGGCCGCCGCCGACGCGCGCATCGTCATCCCGATGCTCGGGATGGTGCAGTCGCTGAACGTGTCGGTGGCGACCGCGGTGGTCATGTTCGAAGCGCAGCGCCAGCGGCGCGAGGCCGGCGCGTACGCGGCCCCGCAGCTGACCGCGACGGAGCGCGACGCCGCCGCGGTCCGCTGGATGCACCCCCGCGCGGCCGCGCGGCTCATGGCGGCGGGGCTCCCGCTGCCGACCCCCGAGACGGACGGCGCGCTGCCCGAGCACGTCCGCGCGGTGCTCGCCCGCCTCCCAGGGGGCCCGGTCGCCGGTGAGGCGCCCCACGACGACGCCGAGGGCGACCCCGATCCCGGGACCGGCGGCGGCGCCGATCCGCGCGACGCGACCGACCCCGACCCCGAGGCCGATCGCGACGCCGCCGCGCCCCGCGCGGGTGGGAGCTTCGGCCCCTCCTGAGGCGACGGACCGTCCGCCTCGCCAGGGCGTGGCCCACCGACGGCGACGCCGCAGCGGTCTAGGGTGGTCGCATGACGTCGCTTCGCCCCGAACCGAACCGCCCGCCCCGCCCCCTTCTCCACGCCCTGACCACGGCCGCGCTCCTCGTCGCCATCGCGCTTCTCGGCTCCGCCGCGGCCCAGCGGCTGGTGCCGGTCGCCGACGGCTTCGCCCAACCGCTCGGCGGCGACCCGCTGAACGCCGGCCAGGACCTGGCGACGCCCTTGGGGGCGCTCCTGCGCTTCGACGTCGACGCCGGCGGTCGCGGCACCGCGCGCGCCCCGACCGACAACCCCTTCGTCGCCACGCCCAGCGCCCGCCCCGAGATCTGGGCGTACGGCCTGCGCAACCCGTGGCGCTTCTCGTTCGACCCGCGCACCGGCGACCTGTGGATCGCCGACGTCGGCCAGAACCCGGTCGAGGAGGTCAACCTGCTGCGCGCCGGCGCGCCCGCGGGCGCCAACTTCGGCTGGCGCGTCGTCGAGGGCGACCGCTGCTTCGCCCCGGCGCGCTGCTGCGACCCGAGCCCGTTCGAGGCGCTGGTGGCGACCTACACGCACGACTCGGGGTGGGGCCGGTCGGTGACGGGCGGCGTGGTCCCCTACGGCCCCGCCGCCCCCTCGTTGGCGGGGCACTACGTCTTCGGCGACTTCGTGAGCGGACGGCTCTTCGTGCTCGACGCCGCCGGCGACGGGTTCACGGCCTCGCCGCTGCTGACGGCCGGCTTCCCGGTG
>JARGGE010000053.1 GCA_029210865.1 Trueperaceae bacterium | reverse complement strand
GCCGCCGCGATCTGCGCCGCGATGCGGGCGCGCGGGGAGGCGGTCGCCGCCTTCAAGCCGGTCGTCACCGGAATCGACGAGCCCGCGGCGGCCTGGCCCTGCGACGACGAGCTGCTCGCCGAGGGTCGCTGACCACACGGCGCAGCGAGCCGGGCGGCCAACTTCGCGGCCAACGAACTTTGGTCCGAGGACGCGGCCAGCGCCTACGGCCTCGCCGACCTGCTGCTCCCGCTGGCGGTCGCGGACCAGACGCTGGTGGTCGCCTCGGAGCGGGTGATCGTCGACGGTCTGGCCGCCGCGGGGGCACGCGCCTTCGTCGCGCGGCCGCGCGTCTTCCTGGCGAGCCTGCTGCCCCTCACCGACGTGGAGGGCGGCACCGCGCGCGTGATCGACCTCGCCCTCGACGGCGTCGACGTGGCCCTCAGCCCGGACGCGGCGTCCGACGCGGCCGCCCGCCACCGGCTCTGGTACGGCGCTGCAGACCGCGCTCGGTGCTGGAGCCGGGGCTGCGCGCGGGGTCCGTCAGCGGCCGCGGTTACGTCAACGCGTCGGGCGGCGGCCCGCGCTACGTCGTCGACCCAAGGACCGCCAACACCGCCGGCTACATCCGGGACGGCACCCACTACCGCTACACGCGCACGCCGCCCAGCCGCTGCAGCGGCGGCACCGAGTACGTGGTGCTCCTGGGGTGCGTCTCGATCCCGGCGTCGATGACCGTCGGGATGGCGACGGGGGTGGTGGTGACGGCAATCGTCTCGTGGTCGATCGTCCTGCTGGAGGTGTGGCTGCTCTGACGCGGGCGCGCGGATCGCGGGCCGCCCGCACGCTAGATCTCGACCCCCGGCAGGCCCATGGCGACGAGCAGCAGCGACAGCTGCCCGGCGAGCGGCAGGCCGTGGTCGAGGAGCCCTCAGATCGTCTGCACGGCCGTCGCCTCGCCGTCCGGGAGGACGTCGCCCACCAGGACGCGCTGCCGGTGCAAGGCGCGCCCGCGGCAGGTCGCGTCACCCCTCGCGCGGCGCCACCACCTCGAGCTTCATCCGGTCGGGGTCCTCGCAGAACACGGCGTAGTACCCGGGCGCGGTGGCGAACGGGTAGCGGTCGTCGTAGAGCAGCGGGTGCCCCGCGGCCCGCGCTCAGGCGCGCACCTCGTCGACGTGCGCGCGCGACCGGGCGCGGAACGCCAGGTGATTCAGCCCGACCCGCCGGCGGTGGTAGCCGGCCCCCTGGTGCTCGGGCGGTGCCTGCACCAGGCAGACGTACGGGTCCTGCTCGCCCAAGAGGTAGTTGACGCCCTGCGACCAGCGCTCCGACTCGTAGCCGAGCAGCGCCATGAAGGGTGTCCAGAACGCGATCGAGCGCTCCAGGTCGCGGACGTAGAACTCGACGTGGTGCAGCATCTGGGCACCAGGATCCCACGCGCCGCAAGGCCGGACGCGACCCCGTCGAGCAGATCCGCGGGGACCTCGAAGCTCACCAAGCGACCACCTGCGGGTTCAGCCTTACCGCTCGAGCGTGAACGAGATCTTCGCGTTGATCCGGTACTGGACGATCCGGTCGTTCTCGACCACGGCCTGCATGTCCTTGACGTAGATGCTCTGGATGCCCCGGACCGTCTTGGACGCCTCCTCGAGCGCGACCTTGGCCGCGTCGTCGCAACTCTTCTCGGACTGCGCCAGAACCTCGATCACTTTCACGATCGCTGCCATGAGCTCTCCTCCTTCGCGTGAGGCTTCGGTCGATCGCTTCATGATCAGCCTAAGTGGTCAATGATATAAATACGATGACGTAATTTAGATCTCTCGTTCGGGGGTTCTCTCATGGCATCCTCCCCGTAAGGGAGGAGGTATCGTGCCACGGACGAGTCCTTACGGGATTGTACTGAGTGACGATGAGCGCGGGTACCTGGAGGCGATCGCGCGACGTTATACGTCACCGTACCGGGAGGTGGTGCGGGCGCGGATCGTGCTGTACGCCGCCGCAGGCATGAGCAACGACACGATCGCCGCCCGGCTCGACACGCCACGACAAGTGGTCTCCAAATGGCGCAAACGCTTCTACCAGAAGCGCCTCGCTGGCCTCCAAGACGAGCCCCGCGGAGGTCGCCCTCCGGTCTTTCCCCCCTGACGTCATCATCGCCATCAAGGCGCTCGCTTGCGAGCCGCCGACCACCACGGGCGTGCCGCTCGCCCGCTGGCACTGCCCCGACCTCGCGCGCACCGCCGTCGCGCATGGGATCGTCGCCTCCATTAGCGGCACCACCATCTGGCGCTGGCTCACCAGCGACGCCATCCGCCCCTGGCGGCACCGCTCCTGGATCTTCCCGCGCGACCCAGACTTCGCCAGCAAGGCAGGCCGCGTACTCGACCTCTACCACCGCCGGCATGCCGGTCGCGCCATCGGCCCCCACGACTACGTCATCTCCGCCGACGAGAAGACCAGCATCCAAGCCCGCAACCGCACGCACCCCACCCTCCCCGCCGCGCCCGGCGCGGGCATGCGCGTCTAGCACGAGTACCAGCGCGGCGGGGCGTTCGCCTACCTGGCCGCCTGGGACGTCCACCGCGCCCGGCTCTTCGGCCGCACCGAAACCGAGACCGGCATCGAACCCTTCAACCGCCTCGTCGACCAAGTCATGCGCAATGAACCGTACGCCTCCGCGCGAACCGTGTACTGGATCGTCGACAACGGCTCCAGCCACCGCGGCCGAGCCGCCATCGAGCGACTCCAAGGCAGATGGCCGAACCTGCGGCTGGTGCACCTCCCGATTCACGCCTCGTGGCTCAACCAGATCGAGATCTACTTCTCCATCGTGCAACGCAAGGTCCTCGAACCCAACGACTTCACCGACCTCGACCCGGTCGCCGAGCGCCTGCTCGCCTTCCAACACCACTACGAGCAGATCGCCACACCGTTCGAGTGGAAGTTCACCCGAACCAACCTGCGCGCACTCCTCCAACACATCCCCAACCAAGCCACCCCCACCGCCCTCGCCGCCTGACCCCCACCAATACGTCACCGCACTTCCGTGCCAGAGCACTTAGGACCCCCACCGACGTGCGGCGCGCATGCGTCACGCGTGCCCCCTCTCGTAGGTCACCAGGACCACACCCGTCGACGTGACCTGGTGCTCCACCAAACGGAACGCGACGGGGATCGCGCCATCGTCGAACAGCCGCTTACCCCTGCCCAGCGTGATCGGATGGATCCGCAACCAGAGCGCGTCGACCAGGTCGTGTTTGAGCAGCGTCTGCAGCAGGTTCGCGCTCCCGTACACGTGCAGGTCGGGCCCCGGCTGCCGCTTGAGCGCCGCGACCTTGCCCGCGACGTCGCCGCTCAGGAACACGGACGGCCCCCACGCGTGCGCCTCCAGCGTGGCCGAGGCGACGTACTTCGTCGCCGTCTGCACCTCGGGCCAGGCGTCCGGGCGCTGCGGCCAGTGCGCCGCCCAGATCTCGAAGGTCACGCGCCCCACCAGCAGGTCGAACGGCAGGCCCATCTGCTTCCGGATGACGGCCGACTGCACGGGGTCGGCGTACGGACGGATCCAGCCGCCGTGCGCGAAGCCGCCGCTGGGGTCTTCGTCGGGTCTGCCCGGACCCTGGACGACGCCGTCGAGGGAGACGAACTCGATCGCGATCAGACGCCTCACCAGCACGTCTCGCCGTCGACGGGATCCAAAACGTCACGGCCGATCGTCACGTCACGATGCCCCTGCACCCCGCCGCCACCGCAAGGGCTTCGCCGCGCGGTCGCGCACGACCAGGCCCTTGGCCTCCAGGTCGAGCTGCACGCACTTGACCCACCAGCCCGCCTTCGCCCCGCCGGGGAACAGGTCCTCGGGGAGGTGGCGCTTGGTGGCGTCGATCATCTCGGCCTGCGTCAGGCCCGGCGGCGCGTCCGGGAGGGCCTGGAGCAGCGCCAGGCGGGCGGCGCGGTACATCGTCGCGTCCACCCGGGTCGTGCTGCCGGGCACGTTGACGTTCTCGACCTCGACCTTCTCGGTGTCCCGCGCTGCGGCCACGTCACCCTCCTCGGTACGCGCGCTCGAGCGCGGCCAGGTCGAGCCGGTGCATCGGCAGCAGGGCGTGGAACACCCGGTCGCGCGCGGCCTCGTCGTCCGAGGCCATCCAGGCGCCCACCTGCACCGTGCCCACCTGCCACCACAGGCCGAAGCGGTCGCGCACCCAGCCGCAGGGGCCCTCCTCACCACCGTCGGCCGCGAGCGCCGTCGAGACGCGGTCGACCTCGGCCTGGTCGGCGCACATCACCTGCAGCGAGACCCCCTCGTCGAAGCCGAAGGCGTGGCCCGGTCCACCGTCCATCGCGACGACCGGTTGGCCGAGCAGCTCGAGGGCGGCCTGCTTGACGGTGCCGACCTCGCCCCCCTCGCCCTCGCCGAAGTCCTCGACGTGGACGACGCGCGACCCGGGCAGCGCGGCGACGTAGGCGGCGATCGCATCGCGCGCCCGGCCATGGTGCGGCCTGGCGAACATGATCGCCGGCACCACCGTCGGCCGCGCGGCGTCGGCCCGCGCCATCAGCTGCCAGGAGACGCCGAAGCGGTCCTGTAGCCAGACGAAGCGCGGGCTCCACGGGTAGGCGCCGAGCGGCATCAGGTCCATGCCCCCCGCGCCCAGCGCGGCGTGCAGCGCGTCGACGGCGGCGGCGTCGGGCAGGTGGACGTGGAACGAGACGCTCGGGTTGGGCTTGAACACAGGCCCACCGTTGAGCAGCGTGAAGCGCGGGTCAGCGAGGGTGAGGCCGACCGTCAGGACGCTGCCCGGCGGCCGGTTCGACGGGTTGCCACCCGTGCGCGGGTAGCGCGCGACCGCGTCGACGCGCCCCTCGGGGAAGGCGGCGACGTAGAAGGAGGCCGCGGCCTCGGCTTGGTCGTCGAGCCAGATGCAGGGGACGATCCGATCGGCAGCCATGGACGAGGGTAGGGCGCGACGGCGCGCGATGCAAGGACGGCGTGCGGCGCCCGAACCGGTCACCGTGGCCGGTTCGCGGCCTCCACCTCGTCCAGGTCCGCCGCCGCCATCCCCTCCTCGCGCAGCACGTCCGCGATGAAGGCCGTCTTGCCGGCGACGTAGGCGTCGATGTCGTCGGGATGGGCCTCGGCCAGGCGGCGCTTGAGGTCGCCGTAGGCGCGCGCCCGCTCGGGGTCGGCGCGCGGCCGGTCGTGCAGGCGCAGGTGGTTCTCGAGCGCCACGCCCGCACGCCGGCGCACGTACAGGTGGTGCGGCGGCGTGCCCGGCGGGCGCTCGAAGGCCTCGCGCCCCGGCACCCCGCGGTCGCCGACGTGCCGGTAGCCGAGGCGCTCGAGCCGCGCGATGGCCTCGACGCTGGTGGCCTCGTCGGCGACGACCACGTCCAGGTCGACGATCGGCTTGGCGGCGAGGCCCGGCACCGCGGTGCTGCCCACGTGCTCGATGGCCAGCGCGATCCCGTCCAGGGCGGGGGCGATCATGGCGCGCAGCTCCTCGAAGCGGACCGCCCACGCCGGGTCGGCCTCGACGACCTCGATGCGGCGCGCGGGCGCCGCCACGAGCCGATCACAGAGGAACGCCGTCTGCGCCGCCGCGAAGTCCCGCGACAGCGGCACGTCGGGCGCCAGCGCGTCGAAGCCGTGCGGGGCGCCGGGTACCTCGAGGAGCTCGGTCGCGACGCCGGCGGCTCGGAGCCGCGCCGCGTAGGCGCGGTCCTCCTCGAGGAAGAGGCCGAGGGCGCCTACGCCGATCCAGGCCGGCGGCAGGCCGCCGAGGTCGTCGCAGCGCGCGGCGACGGCGTAGGCGGGCAGGTCCGGTGCGCCCGCCGGCCCGCCGAGGTACGCGGACCACCCGGTGCGGTTGCTGCGGTTGGACCAGACGAGATGCCCGCCGTCGAGTTCGCGGCGCGCGGCCGTGCGGTCGTCGAGCATCGGGTAGACGAGCAGCTGGGCGGCGGGCTGCACGCCCCCCTCGTCGCGCAGCCGCTGCGCCAGGCAGGCGGCCAGCCCCGCGCCGGCGCTCGCGCCGCCGACGGCGAGGCGCGCCGGGTCGACGCGAAGCGTACCGGTGGACGCCTGCAGCCACGTCCACGCAGCGTGCGCGTCGTCGAGCGCGGCGGGGAAGGGATGCTCCGGCGCCAAGCGGTAGTCCACCGAGACGACGACCAGGCCCAGTTCGCGGGCCCACCCGACGCAGCGGCCGTCGTCCATGGCCGGTCGCCCGACGATCAGGCCGCCGCCGTGCAACCACAACAGCGCCCCGCCCGCGGCGCCGGCCTGGGGCCTATAGACGCGGACGGGGACCCCCGCCTCGGCGTGGTCGGCGACGTCCACCCCCGCCCGCGGCACCGGCCGGGCGAGCCCCGTCGCCCACCGCCAGAACGGCAGGGCCCAGCGCCAGTGGAAGGGGACCGCCGCCAGCGGCGCGCGGCGGAGGTCGGGGTGGACGGCGCGGCGATCGGGGGTCATCGGGCGGTCCCCACCGCGAACCAGCGCCGACGCGGGTCGCGCGGACCGGAGCCGAGGACGACCACCAACCCGCGTTCGCTCAGCGAGGCGAGTCGATGCTGCACCGCACGCGTCGAGAGCCCGACGTGGGCGGCGATCGCGGCCGTCGAGCGGCCGGCGTCGTCCCCGAGGAACGCGACGATGCGTTCGTCGACGTCGTCGAGGGACGGCGCGGCCGAAGGGTCCGTCCGGATCGTGACGCGGAAGCGCAGGCCCAGTTCCGCGAACGCCGGCTCAGGGAGCCCAGCCTCGACGCAGGCAGCCACCATCCGCCGAACGCCCGTACCCCATTGCTCCACGAGTCCCAACTCGTGGAACACGCGGGCCAAGACGCGGTTGCGCACGCGCGAGACGCCGTCGCGGAGGTCCTCGATGGTGAGGCCGGGCAACAACACGCCGGGGTTCTCCACCTCGACGCGATCGTCGAACACGGCCACGCGGACAGGGGCGCCTCGCTGCGCGTAGTCGGCATGGACGACGGCGTTCACGAGCGCCTCCCGGAGGGCCGCGGGTGGCACCGTTGGCACGTCGGTGCGGCGCACGCGGCCCACCGCCATCCCCAACCGGGTGTTCCGCTCCACGAACCGAACCGCCTGATCGATCGCATCGACCGGGTAGTCCGTGAGATCAGCCCGATCCACGAGGTCGACGCGCGCCGTGCCGGCGAACCGCCCCACCTGCAGGTAGGCGTCCGGGAAGAGGGCGAGTCGATCCCGGCCGAAGAGCACCATCCCCCCGACCGTCGGCACCAGGCGTCCCTGGACCCGTCGGACCAGGCCCAACGTCTCCAGGTCACGTGGGCGCAGGGTGCGCGACGTCACGAACGACCGCGCAGCGGCATCCACGTCGATGGCCTCGGCACCGAGGTCGGGCAGCGGCTCCTCGTCGAAGCCACCGGCCCCTGAACGCCGGCCGAGCTCGGCGACGAGCGCGGCGTCGGCCTGCCGGTTGGCGGAGCCGAGCCGCACGTACGTGCCGCGTGCCGGGCCCTCCGCCACCAGGTGGTGGGGACGCAGGGCGCTGGGGTGGACGGTCACCACCAGGACGTGCGTGCTCCGCCATGGCAGGACCTCGATCTCCGGCAACAACCGCGGCTCGATCGCGTCCGCGACGAGGTTCGCGATCCGCTCCTCGAGCGCCAACGGCTCGGTCACCCCGACGACGGTGCGTGCGCCGTCCTCGACACCGAGGACCAGGCGGCCGCCGGCAGCGTTCGCGAACGCCACCAACGTCCGGAGTGCGGGCGTCGGGGACGACAGGTCGCGCTTGTACTCGAGGGTCTTCCCCTCGGGCTGACGCCGCAGCGTCTCGAGCTTCATGCTCCGCACTCTACTACGAAGTCGATCTGCGTGGCTCGCTTCGCAGTAGGGCGCTCCTTGGCGCGGCACCGAACCCGCCGTGGGCACGGCCGCCCCCGGTTCCCGCTACGCGACGGGCACCACCTCCACGCCGTCCGCCCCGATCCACACGGCCACACGTGGGGCCGCGACGGCCTCGATGCGCGCCGCCAGCGCGTCGACGTCGACGACGGCCGTCGGACCGTCCCCGTCCTCTCGCCACCCCACCGTCAGGCGCGCGCCCCAACGAGCCTCAAGCCGCCGCACGACGTCGGCGTCGAGCCGGCGCGCGAGCACCAGGACCTCCGGCCGGGCGCGCGGGACCGGGCGGGGCGGCCGCGGCCGACGCCGTCCGGTCCTCGCGGAGGACGGCCCCGTGGTACCCACCGACCCCACCGGCCACGACCGCGACGGCCAGGCTGGTGCGCAGGTCCCAGAGCACGGCCGGGCCGCGCCCGTCCAACACGGCCACCACGACCTCGTAGAGCGCCACGCTCGCGGCCACCAACGCGACCGCGACGCCGACGCCGAAGGCGATCGTCAGGTAGACGCGACGCACGGCAGCCGAGCGCTCGGGGTCGGTCTCGGCGTGGGCGCGCCGCTGCAGCCGGCTCCAGACGGTCGCCCACAGCGGACCGCCCACCGCGAGCAGCGTGAGCCCCAGGATCGTCGGATCCCGCCAGGCGTCGCCGTGCAGCGTCGTCGCCGCCGGCGCCACGGCGCCGAGGGCGGCCGACAGCGCCTGCACCAGCCCGACCGCCACCGCGACGAGGCCGATGGCCACCAGCAGGTGGTCGCTCGTCCGGCGCCCCGCGCGGGCCTGCGCGGGGTCGAGCGCCGCCTCGGCCCGGGCGCGGGCGTCGTGGACCGCCCACACCCCACCCCCCACCACGAGCGTCGCGAGCACGCCCGGCAGCACCGCGAAGCGCTCGACCGCCGGGCCGGCGCCGAAGGCGACCTGCAGCGCCTGGTACAGCAGGACGCTGGCGGCGGCCACCACGGCCGCGGCACCGGGGAAGATCCCGAACGCGTACGTCGCCGCCGCCCGCGGCCACCCGTCGTCGGCGGGACGCGCCAGCCGGTGGCCGTACCACCACCACACGAGCGCCGCCACCAGCGCGTCGGCCGCGAGGACCCGCACCGCGTTCGAGGCCAACGGCGGCGTGGTGGCCCACAGCGGCGGCTGCCCCGCCAGCGCCCGGTAGGCGGCGTCGAGGACGTGCTGCAGGGCGCTCCCGGTCGCGAGCGCCAGCACCGCCAGGGCCGCCACCGCGACCCCATAGACCTGCAGGAGCCGGAGCGTGCGGCCCGCCTCGGTCGCCACGCCCATCGCGGCGGCGAGCAGCTCGACGGCCGCGATCGCGGCGGTCGCCACCGAGGCGGTGAGGAGCGCGTACAGGTAGACATGGCGGAGCAGGAACGACGCCTCGTGCGGGCTCGCGCGCACGGCGCGCTGCGCCACCGCCCAGAACGCCAGCCACGCCGGCACGCCCACCGCGGTGAGCGCCACCCCCAGCGCGATCGTCGTGTCGCCGGTCAGCGAGGCGTCGCCGATCGCGGTGCCGACCACCGCCTGCAGCAGCCAGGCGACGCCGTTGGCGCCCGCGATCAGGCCGAGCGCGGCCAGCAGGTAGACGAACAGCCGCCGCACGGTCCCCATCCCGGGGTCGGCCGGAGGGGTGCGGTCCCGGGCGGCGACGATCACCGCGATGACCGACCCCGGCACGAGCAGCGTCAACAGGACGAACGCGAACCCGAAGATCATGGGCACCGCCTCCGTCCGAGCCGCGAACGCCTGCGCGCCAGTCCCGGCGTCAGAAGCACGGGCTCGGCCAATCGAACGAGGTGAGGCGCCAGGCGCCGTCCTCGAACGCGAGCACGAAGGCGTGCTCGCTCGTCCTCGTCCCGACGTCGAACGGCGGCGCGGCAGCGAGGCGTTCCACGCGCACCCGCAGGCGCACCTGGCCGTCGCTCAGGGTCGCCGTCTCGAGCAGCAGGACGTGCCACTCGTCGCGGTCCACCGCCTCGCCCCACCAGAGGCCCTCGCGGACTCGGGCAGCGAAGGACGACGCCGGGCAGCGCGCCGCGAGGTCCGCGGCGAAGGTCGACCGCGCCAGCGCCAGGTCGCCGTCGATCACGGCGACCACGTAGCGCTGCACGGTGCCTTCGGGGGTGTCGGGATCGAACGCGACCTCGCTCGGCCGAAGCGCCATGGCCAGCGCGGCGAGCGCGATCAGGACGGCGATCAGGACGGCGGTGACGACGAGCCAACGGCGGGCGCTCATGGGCCCTCCTCGCTGGCCGCGCCGGGCGGCGCGCCGACGCTCAGCGGACGTCGATCAAGCGCACCTCGATCGCGTCGCTGCCCGAGCCGTAGCGGCTGAAGCAGGGGAGCGGCACGCCCTCGGCGACCGCGAACTCCAGCTCGTCGCCGCCCTCGAGCTCCATCCGGATCACGACGCAGGTCTGCCCCGCCACGACCTCCTCGCGGTCCATGTACATGGTGCCCATCCCCATGACGCGGATCGGCGTCTCCTGCACCGCGATGTCCTCTTCGCCGAGCAGCATCGGCAGGAGGAAGAAGCTGGGGCCGAAGAACATCATCGGGCCGAAGCCGAACATGGCGAGGCCCGCCCCGCCGAACATCGCGTCGCTCAGGTCGTCCTGGGCGAGGCCGACCTGGTCGAGCGCCATCGTCGTCGTGACGTCGTACGAGCCGCCGCGATCGACGATGTCGATGTCGACGCGCGACGTCCCTTCCTCGGTGACGACCTCCATCGTGTAGCCCTGGTCGCCGGCAGGGAACTCGAACGGCGTCCACTGGAACGCCTGCGCGCCGCCGAGGGCGACGACCAGCAGCAGAGCCACGAGCCTGCGGACGATGGGGTGGAGCATGGCGGACCTCCTTTGGTCGACGAGCGACGAACGCCGCCGCGGCGGTGAGCCCAGCATAGCGCTGCGCGTCCGGGCGACGGCCGCAACGGTCATGGGCCTCGGCGGTCCTGGAGGCGGACGGTGCGGAGGCCGCCCTAGGCCGCGGGATCGCCGCCCGAGTCGGGCACCACGGCGACCACCTCGAACGCGCAGCAGACCACCGGCATGTCCGGTGCCGGCAGGCGGCCGATGCGAGCGCACTCGCGGCCGAAGACGTCCCAGTGCGCCGCCCGCCAGTACGCGAGCGAGCCGTCGCCCTCCCCCTCGAGCGCGGCGTAGGCCTCGTCGACCTCGTCGAACGCGACCACCTGTACGTGCAGGTCGCCGCCGGGCAGGACGCGCGGGCCGTAGCGGGCGCGTTCGCGCTCGGCGAGCCGCGCCATGCGCACCTCGGGA
>JARGGE010000539.1 GCA_029210865.1 Trueperaceae bacterium | reverse complement strand
CGCCGGCGTGCTCACCGGCGGTGGCCTGCCCGACGCCTGCGGCGAGGCGGTCCTGGAGGTCGTCGAGGGCGCCACCACCCAGCTCGGCGCCGTCTCGGCGTACGCGAGTGGCGACGTCGCGCGCGCGGCGGTGGTCACCTTCTACCAGAACTTCGTCGTGGTGACCTTCAGCCTGCACTTCCTGCTCTCGCTGCTGCTCGGCGCCCCCACCTACCTGCTCGCGATCCCGCAGTTCTTCGTGCTCGGCGTGCCCTTCGGCCTGCTCGGCGGCGGCGACGCGGCGAGCCTGGTGCCGGTGGTGGCGCTCGTCGTCGTCGAACTCACCGCCTACTTCCTGGTGGTCTCGGGCGGCGGCATCCTGCTGGGGACGCTGTTCCGGCGCGGCTTCGGCGCCTACCCCGACGCAGTCCGCCGCGCCGCCTCGCTGCTCGTGCCGTCGGGGCTGCTGCTGCTGTTCGGCGCCTGGTACGAGGCGCTGCTGCTCATCGTCTTCGGGATCTGAGCGGTCAGGCCGCGCGCGGCAACGGGGCGAGCCCCCAAGCCCGCCGCAGGGCCGGCAGCACGTCGCGCAGGTCGCGCGCAGCGGCGAAGGCCGGGGCGGCCGGCCCCAACGCCACCAGCGGGACCGGCGCCCGCGTGTGCCGCGGCGAACCGGCGTCTTCCAGGTTGCCGTGGTCGGAGACCACCACCAGGGTGACGCCGTCGAGCCTAGCCGCGAGCGCGCCGATCACCGCGTCGACGCGCTCGACGAGGGCGGTCGCGAGCTTCGGGTCCGCGCGGTGGCCGACCCGGTCGGTGATCCAGACGTCGAGGTAGGTGAGCGCGTGGTCGCGCGCGAGCGCCGCGAGCGGACGCGCCCAGACGTCCGGGGCGACGCCGGGCGCCGTCCCGTCGCCGAAGCCGAGGTCGGCGACGACCGCCGCCCCGCGCGCGACGACGTCCTCGTCGTGGAGCGCCAGGCCGGCGGCGCGGGCCGCGACGACCGAGGCCGGCGGTCGCAGCCGTCGGCGCGCCCGGTCGGGCGCGGCCAGCGCGTCGAGGTAGCGCCGGGGGTAGCCGTTGGCGAGCAGCGCCCCACCGGCCGCGACGGCGTCGTGGAAGGCCCCGCCGGCCTCGAGCAGGCGCGCGAGGGTCGGCCCCGGCCAGGGGCCGTAGGGACGCCCCATCGCGGCGACCGCGTCACGCCCGGTCAGGAGCGCCGCCTGGCCCGTCGCGGACTGCGGCAGGCCGGCGACCCCGAAGGTCGTGTCGAGCGCCTGCAGCGTCCGTGCGTCGTCGCGCCCCGCGAAGCCGGCGGTCCAGGCGCCGCCCGCGAGGGCGTCGAGGTGCGGGGTGCGGGCGCGGGCGAACGGGTTGACCTCGGGGTCGTCGCCGCCCAGCCCGACGCCGTCGAGGAAGAGCACGAGGACGGGTCGCGTCAGGCGCCGACCCCCATCGCGGCCTTCATCCGGGCGAGCGTGGCGGCTGCGGTGCCGCGCGCGCGCTCGGCACCGCGGGCGAGCAGGGCGTCGACGACCGCGCCCCCGAGGAACCCGCCGCCCCCGGTGACCAGCGCCTTCACGCCAGCTCCCCGGCGGCCCAGTGCCCCAGCGCCTCGCGGTCGATCTTGGAGTTGTGCCGTGGGTCGACGGGCAGCGACCGGTGCTCGAGGAAGGTCGTGATCGTCCGCGTGCGGGCGTCCGCGGCGGCGAGCGCGCGCAGCTCCTCGGCCACCCCGGCGGTGAGGCGGGCGCCGCGCA
>JARGGE010000538.1 GCA_029210865.1 Trueperaceae bacterium | reverse complement strand
CTTACCCGGTGCCGGCGGCGCCGCCGGTCAGGGGCGACAGGATGCCGATGGTGACCGGCTGCGCCAGCGCCAGGCTCAGGGCGAGCGCGGCGGTGAGGGCGACGAGACGGCGGACGGGATGGGTCATGCGGGTCCTCCTTCGAGGGGGTGGACTGCGGTGCGGTCCGGGTGGGGGTTGGGGGTGAAGTCGGTGGACGGGCGCGGCGTCGTGCGCCTGGGGCCGCGGCCGGCGCGGGCGGCGGCTCAGGTCATGGCGCCGCCAGAGGGTCGTCGAGGTCGTGCAGCAGCGCGTCGAGGCGCGTGGCGAAGCGCTCGGGGGCCTCGGTGGCGGGGCTGTGGCCCACGCCCTCCCAGGTCTCGAGCTCGACGCTGCGCGCGCCGGTGAAGGCGGCGGCGGTGGCCTCGGCCATCGCGTCGGTGATCAGCGGGTCGAGGGCTCCGCGCAGCACCAGCACCGGGCCGCGGAAGGCGGCGAGGCGGGGGGCGAGGCCGAGCCCGTCGAGCGCGCGCGTGTTGCCCGAGAAGGCGTCGGGGTGCATCCGCAGCGCGTCGGCGACCAGCGAGTCGAAGTCGTCCGGCTGGCGGCTCGAGAGCATCGGCGCGAGCGCCTGCGCCAGCAGCTCGGCCTGCCCGCGGAAGGCCTCGAGCAGCGGGTAGTGCGCCTCCGGCGTGGTCAGGCCCTCTGGAGCGCTCGCGTCGACGAGCACCAGCGCCGACCAGTCCTCGGGCGCGTCGGCGGCCGCGGTCTGCGCGACCGCCCCGCCCAGGCTGTGGCCCACCAGGACCGGCGACGCGAGGTCGAGCGCGCGGGCGAAGCCGCGGACGGCCTCGGCGTAGGCGGCGATGGTGATGGGTGCGCCGAGCGGGTCGCTGTCGCCGAAGTTCGGCAGGTCGAGCGCCAGCAGTCGCGCGCCCACCGGCGGTGCCTGCAGCAGCTCGCGGAACCAGCGCTTGCTGGCGAAGTTGCCGTGCACCAGCACGATCGGGACGCCGGCGCCGGCCTCGACGTAGGCGATGCGCCGTTCCTCGACGACGACGCGCTGCACGGGGAGGTCGGGGGTCATCGGAGCTCCTCTCGGGTGGCGGCCGGGGTGTCCCGGTCCGCCGCCGCCCAGAACGGGCGGAGCAGGGCGGCGACGGCCGCGGGTCGCTCGATCGGCGCGGCGTGGCCGGCCTCGGGGACGGTCGCGAGGCGCCCGTCGGCGGCGTGGGCGAGCAGCGCGCGCCCGTGGCGGACCGGCGTCATGACGTCGTCCTCGCCGTGCAGCGCCAGCACCGGCACGCGCAGGGTGGCGAGCGCGGGGCCGGCGTCGCCCGCGAAGGCCGCCATCCCGCCGATGAGCGCGTGCGCGCGGACCGGGTCGGTGGCGGCTGCGGCCGTGCGCCAGTCCTCGAGCGCGTCGGCGTGATCGCGCAGGAAGGCCTGGCCCCACACCCACGGGGTGGCGACGTCGAAGCGGTGGGCGGGGCCGCCGACCTCGTGCGCGGCGAGCCAGGCGCGCACGATCAGGCGCAGGTGGGCGTCCTGGCGCACGAAGCCGTCGGACGCCGTCAGGCTCGCCACGCTGCCCGGGTGGGCGGCCTCGAGCTCGGCGGCGGCGAAGACGGCCGCGGGGACGCCGCTCGAGAGGCCGACCAGGTGGACGCGGTCGAGGCCGTGGTGGGCCCGCAGGTGGGCGACGAGCGCGACCAGGTCGGCGGCGAGCGCCTCGGCGAGCCCCTGCCAGGCTTCGATCGCCATCAT
>JARGGE010000537.1 GCA_029210865.1 Trueperaceae bacterium | reverse complement strand
GGTACGGTGGCGCGCGGGTGGAGCGGCTCGAGCCGAACCTCCCCGAGCGCGTCGGTACCTTCCTGGCGAACCCGATCATCGTCGCGCTGCTGCTCGTCCTGGGCGTCGGCGGCCTGCTGCTCGAGTTCTTCTCACCGGGCTTCGGCGTCCCAGGGGCGATCGGGATCCTGGCGCTCGCGCTGCTCGGCCTCACCGCCGTGGTCGCGACGCCCGCCGGCCCCGTCGACCTCGCGCTCATCGTCGTCGGCATCGTGCTGCTGGCCGTGGAGGCGCTGGTGATCCCCGGCTTCGGGGTCGCGGGCGTGCTGGGCCTCGGCGTCCTCGGGTACGCGGTCTTCCGCGTCTTCCAGGAGAGCTGGCTCACCGTGCTCGGCGCCGGCACCGTCTTCGGTGGTCTGCTGCTGGCGTCGCTCCTATGGGTGCTGCCGTACAGCCGCGTCGCGTCGCGTTTCCGGCTCGCCGCCCGCATCGGCCGCGCGCCCGGCGACGCCTCCGCGGTGCCCGGCCGTGCCGACGAGCGCGGCGACCTGCTCGGTGCGACCGGCGTCGCGCTCACCGACCTGCGCCCCGCGGGCGTCGCCCGCTTCGCCGACGAGCGGGTCGACGTCGTCACGCTCGGCGATTACATCTCGGCGGGGACCGACGTCGCCGTCGTCCGCGTCGAAGGCAACCGCGTCACCGTCCGCGCGGTCGAACCCTCGCGCCCCGCCACCCCGACCGCCTCGGTCGCGGGCTGACCCGTTCGAATGGAGATCCCTGTGGACATCCCCCTTCTGTTCCTCGCCGGCGCCATCGTCCTCTTCTTCCTCGTCTTGTTCACCGTCATCCCGGTCGGCTTGTGGGTGTCCGCGGTCGCCGCCGGCGTCAAGGTCAGCCTGCTCAGCCTGGTGGCCATGCGCCTGCGGCGCGTCCCGCCGCACCGGATCATCCTGCCGCTCATCAAGGCCGACAAGGCCGGCATCGACGTCACCCAGGACCAGCTCGAGGCCCACTTCCTCGCGGGTGGCAACGTCGACCGCGTCGTCGACGCGCTGATCGCGGCCGACAAGGCGCGCATCGCGCTCCCCTTCGACCGCGCGGCGGCCATCGACCTCGCCGGCCGCGACGTGCTCGATGCCGTGAAGGTGTCGGTCAACCCGCGCGTCATCCAGACGCCCAACGTGTCCGCGGTCGCCAAGGACGGCATCGAGCTGATCTCCACCGCGCGCGTCACCGTCCGCGCCAACCTCGAGCGCCTGGTCGGCGGGGCCGGCGAAGAGACGATCATCGCCCGCGTCGGCGAGGGGATCGTCTCGTCGATCGGCTCGACCGACACCCACAAGAAGGTGCTCGAGAACCCCGACCTCATCTCCAAGACGGTGCTGGCCAAGGGCCTCGACGCCGGGACCGCCTTCGAGATCCTGTCGATCGACATCGCCGATGTGAACGTCGGTCGCAACATCGGTGCCGAGTTGCAGACCGACCAGGCCGAGGCCGACAAGCGGGTCGCTCAGGCGAAGGCCGAGGAGCGGCGCGCCATGGCCGTCGCGGTCGAGCAGGAGAACCGGGCGCGCGTCGAGGAGATGCGCGCGAAGGTCGTCGAGGCCGAGGCCGAGGTGCCGCTGGCCATCGCCAGCGCCTTCCGCTCGGGCAACCTGGGCGTGATGGACTACTACAACCTGCGCAACATCGAGTCCGACACCGACATGCGGGCCAACATCGCGCGCGCCACCGAGGGCGACGAGCGGAAGTGAGGCGCGCTTGAGCTTCGAC
>JARGGE010000536.1 GCA_029210865.1 Trueperaceae bacterium | reverse complement strand
GCGGCGGCCGCGCGGACCACGTCACCCGTCCCGTCGGTCGAGCGGTCGTCGACCACGAGGATCGAGAGCCGCCCCGGGTACGCCAGCGAGCGGAGCGAGGCGAGCGTGGCCGGGAGGGCGGCCGCTTCGTCGTGCGCCGGCACGATCACGTCGACGCTCGGCCAGGCCCCGTCGGCGAAGGGCGGTGCGCGCCGCGTGGGCGCGGCGGGCGCGAGCACCACGCCGATCGCGACCCACACGAGCACGGCGACGTGCCCGAGGACGAGGACGGCCAGCAGGGCGAGGGCGACGGTCATGGGCGCCGCGACGCTACCACGCGCGTCCCCGAGGTGGTCCTCGGCGCCGTGCTACGCTCGAACGTCGTGCGCGTCGGCTTCCTCACCCACCTCCTCTGGGACCGCTACGGCCCGTTCTGGGTCGGCCTGGCCCGCGCGGGTGGCGCCGAGGTGGTGCGCCCCGACCTCGAGGCGGTCCTCGCCCGGCTCACCGATCCGCGGGTGGCGCACGCACCGGCCGTGGCCTTCCGGCTGGCCGTCGCGGCCGCGCTGGCGCTCGAGGACGTCGACCTGATCGTGGTGCCACGCCTGAACCCGGAGCGCGACGGCGGCCCGGGCGCCGCCCAGGACCCCTGGATCGCCGACCTGCCCGCCACGCTGGAGCGGGTGCGCGGCGCTGGCCCCACCATCGTGCCGGTCGCGGCCGACCTGACCGGCCGCTTGGAGACCGCAGCGGTCTCGTTCCTCGCGCGCCTCGTCCACGAGCCGGCGCGCGTGCGCCGCGCCTGGGCCCAGCAGCGGGCGGCCGCGCGGGCGCCGCGCCGCGCCGCGCCCGAGGGGCGCGTGCGGCCGTCGGAGCAGCGCACTGTCGCCGTCGTCGGCCAGCCGTGGTTGGCCACGCCCGCGGTCGCGCGCCTGGCGACGCGCGCGGGCGAGCAGCCGCTGACGCCCGCCTCCTTCGCCCCGGACGACCTGCGGGCCGAGGGGCGGCGCGCCGACCCGCGCCTGATCGACACCGACGCCGAGGCGCTCGGGGCGGTCCGCCGTTTCGCCCGCTCGGCCGGCGTGGACGAGGTGCGTTTCGTCTTGGACGGGGGTTCCGGGAGCGACGCCTGGCTCGCGCGCCGCGCCGAGGCGCTCGCGCACCGACGGATCGAGGTGGTGGACCTGCGCTCGCTCGCGGACGACGAGGCGCGCCTGCGGGCGCTGATCGACGCCGTCGGATGAGCGCGATCGGCGTGGTGGCGCTCGTGGCGGCGCTCGGGTACGCCGTGGTCAACGCCTTCGGCGCGTGGGCGGTCGTGCGCCGCCGGTCGCGGGTGGCCGCGGTGTTCCTCGTGGCCGCGGCGCTCCTGACCGTCGGTGCCGTGGGGCTGGCCTTCACGTCCCCGAGCGCCGCGGTCCTGGTGCCGGCCGGCGCCCTGCTCGCCTCGCTGGCCTCGTGGTGGAACGCGCGGCTGGTGCTGCGGCGCTTCGTGCCGCGCCGGCACGCGCTGCGCGCCGTGGCCGGTGCGGTCATCGCCGCGCTCGCCGTCGTGGCCGTCTACCTGTAGCGGCGCACCATGGCGCCGGCCGCCGGGCGGCTCAGAAGGCGTTCTCGCCGGTGATCGTGCGGCCGAGGATCAGCGTGTGCACCCCGTCGGTGCCCTCGTACGTCGCGACGGTCTCGAGGTTGAGCATGTGGCGGATCGCGACGTACTCGGTGGTGATACCGTTGCCGCCGAGCAGGTCGCGGGCGGCGCGGGCGGTCGCGAGTGCGGCCCGGACGTT
>JARGGE010000535.1 GCA_029210865.1 Trueperaceae bacterium | reverse complement strand
CGCCCTCGCGGATGTCCTTGCGCTCGACGTCCTCGCGGTTGTGGAGGTTGGCGCGCGCGACGGTGACGCCGCCGATGTTCACCGGCCGCAGCAGCGCTACCGGGGTGACCACGCCGGTGCGCCCGACGCTCGCGATGATGCGCAGCACCTGGCTCACCTCCTTGCGCGGCGGGAACTTGATGGCGTACGCCCAGCGCGGGTGGTGGGCGGTGGCCCCCAAGGCGCGGCGCTGCGCGAGGTCGTCGACCTTGACGACCAGGCCGTCGACCTCGTACGGCAGGTGGTCGCGGCGCTCCGCGAAGGCCTCGAAGGCCGCCCAGACCGCCTCGGCGTCGTCCGCCAGGGCGTTCTCCGGGTTGACCGGGAGGCCCCAGTCGCGCATCGCCGCCAGGACGCCCGCGTGCGTGGTCAGCGCCCCGTGGCCGTCCTCGCCGGCGCCCGCCTCGAGGACGTCGTAGGCGTAGATGGCGAGGGGGCGGGAGGCGGCAAGGGCGGGGTCGAGCTGCCGGACGGTGCCGGCGGCGACGTTGCGGGGGCTCGCGAAGGGGGCCTTGCCCTCCTGGATCAGCCGCTCGTTGACGTCGTCGAAGGCCTGCAGGGGCATGAAGGCCTCGCCGCGCACCGAAAGGAGCGGCGGCACGGGGCGCCGCGCCGGGTCGAGCTGCAAGGGCAGCGTCCGGATGGTGCGGGCGTTGGCGGTGATCACTTCGCCGACGCGGCCGTCGCCGCGCGTGACGGCCCGCACCAGCCGTCCCTCCTCGTACACGAGCTCGATCGAGAGCCCGTCGAGCTTCGGTTCGAGCGAGTAGCGCACCGCCATGCCCTCGCCGAGCGCCTTGCGCACGCGCGCGTCGAACTGCTCGAAGGCCTCGCGCTTGGCCGACGAGTCGAGGCTGAGCATGGGGGCGACGTGCTCGGCCGACTCGAGCGCCTCGACGGGCGCCCCGGCCACCCGCTGGGTGGGGCTCTCGGGCGTGACCAGCTCGGGGTGCTCGGCCTCGAGCGCCTTGAGCTCGTGCCACAAGGCATCGTAGGCCTCGTCGCTGACCTCGGGAGCGTCGAACTGGTAGTACAGGCGGTCGTGGTGCGCGATCGCGCGGCGGAGCTCGGCGACGCGCTCGGCGGCCGCCGTGCGGGCCGCGGTGGCGGGGGCTTCGGGCATGCGGTCAGTCTAGGCGGACGGCCGGCGGTCTGGGCGACCACAGGTCGACGCGGCCCGGGGGGTCGCCGCTCGGGCCTCGGCGCCCGTGGCTCGGCGCCGTTGGATCAGCGCACGACGATCGGCGCGCGCGCCGAACGCGCGTAGGCCGGGGCGCCCGCCCGTCCACGGACGGAGCGCGGCGCCGCCCGGACCACGCGCCGGGCGCGGACCGCCACCGGCCGCACCACGGCCGCCCGCCGTAGCGCCCAGGCCCGCGCGATCGCGTCGTGGATCGCTACCGCGACGGCGCCGACGCCCACGACGAGCAGGAAGGGAACGAGGAGCAGCGCGGCGGTGGTAAGGGTAGCGGTCATGCGGCCTCCGTGGGAATGGGGTGCCTGATTTGCTACGGTACCGCATTTGCTACGGCATCGTGTGAGGTGGGCGACACGGTCGCTCCGGCCCGGGCCGCCCGACCCGCGCCGCCCGGGCCGAGCGCGCCGACCCGCGCGAGGCGGTCCGGCGTCGCGCGCGGCCTTGGTTCCTCACCGCCGCATCGGATACCGTCGGCGGCATGAACGCCGTCACCCCGACCCGACGCCGCGCGCCGCGCGCCGCGCGCGCGCCG
>JARGGE010000534.1 GCA_029210865.1 Trueperaceae bacterium | reverse complement strand
AGGACGTAGATCGCGGCTTGGCCCCGGGTGGCCGCCTGCTCGGCGGCGCGGACGAGCGCATCGCGCACGGCCACGGAGCGGGCCTCGATCAGGGCCGGGCCGCCCACCGAGATCTCTTCACCAGCGACGGTCGCGACGACGCCCTTGCCGGCGAGCGACCGGAAGCCTTCGGCATCGGGAACGTCGAGCCCGCGCTCCTCGGCCGTGCGCCCGATGCCGCGCGCGATCGGGTGCTCCGAATCGGCCTCGACGGCCGCTGCGAGGCGCAGCGCCTCGTCCTCGGTCAGGGCGTCGACGGTCGCCACCGACACCACCCGGTGCGAGCCGAGCGTGAGCGTGCCGGTCTTGTCGAAGACGACGACGTCGACCAGGCGTGCCTCTTCGAGCCCGCGTCGGTCACGCATCAGCAGACCGTTGCGCGCGCCCAGCGTCGTCGAGATCGCCACCACCAGCGGGACGGCGAGCCCCAAGGCGTGGGGGCAGGCGATCACGAGGACGGTGACCGTCCGCACGACCGCGTAGTCGACGTCGGCCCCCAGCAGCAGCCACGCACCGAGCGTGAGCACGGCCGCGACCAGGGCGACCGCCGTGAGCAACCGGGCGGCGCGGTCGGCGAGGTGCTGGACGCGCGACTTGGACGTCTGCGCGTCGGCCACCAGCCGCATGATGCCGGAGAGCTTGGTGGCGTCGCCGCTGGCCGTCACCTCGACGCGGAGCGAGCCGGCGCCGTTGATCGTGCCGGCGATGACCGCGTCGCCCTCACCGCGCTTCACCGGCCGCGACTCGCCGGTGATCGCGGCCTCGTCCAGCGAGCTCTCGCCCTTGCGCACGACGCCATCGGCCGGCACGCCCTCGCCCGGGCGCACGAGCACGAGGTCGCCCTCGCGCAGTTCGCTGATCGGCACGGGCTCTTCGCCGCCGTCGACGAGCCGGGTCGCCGTGTCGGGCAGCAGCTTGGCGAGCTCCTGGAGCGCCCCCTGGGCCTGGTCGATCGAGCGCATCTCGATCCAGTGCCCGAGGAGCATGACCGTGACGAGCGTCGCGAGCTCCCACCACAGCGCGATCGCATCGATCGCGCCCAGCTCCACGACCCACGAGAAGACGAACGCCACCGCGATGGCGAGCGAGATCAGCGTCATCATCCCCGGGAGCCGCGCCCGCAGTTCGCCCCACGCGCCGCGCAGGAACACGAGCCCGCCGTAGCCGAAGACCGCGGTGCCGAGCACCGCGGGGATCCACGCCGAACCCGGGAACGTCGGGGCGCGGTAGCCGAGCAGCATCTCGACGTGCGGCGACCACGCGACCACCGGAACGGTCAGCGCGAGTGCGAGCCAGAAGCGGCTGCGGAAGGCCTCGACGGAGTGGCCGGCGTGGGCGTCGTGGCCCTCATGGTCGACCTGCCCCTCGTGCGGTGCGGCGTGGCCCCCGTGGTCGGCGTGGCCCCGGCCGGGCGCCGCATCCTCGGCAGCGCGGTGGTGTTCGTGGCCCCCTTCATGTTCGTGCCCGTGCTGCGCCATGGTCTCTCCTCGCCGACTCGGGTTCTGCTGAGCCCGAACCTACCCCACCCCGGGTGGGGTAGGCAATCCCTGGCACCCGTATGGGACCGGCGGCTTCACCGCACCTCGCCGGCGACCACCATCGTCGTCCACGTCGCTCCCCCGTCGTCGCTCCGGAGCACGTCGGCGGTCGACGTCGCCACGAACACGACGTCGGCCTCGTTCGCGGCGGCCGCGATCGCCGTCGCGTACGCGTCGGACGCGATCGGGGCCG
>JARGGE010000533.1 GCA_029210865.1 Trueperaceae bacterium | reverse complement strand
AGGTACGCCAGCGAGGAGTACCCGGTGCCGAAGTCGTCGATCGCCAGGCCGACGCCCAGCCGGCGCAGCCGGTCGAGCGTCGAGGTGACGTGGTCGACGCCGTGCAGCACGATGCTCTCGGTGAGCTCCAGCTCGAGCGAGGCCGGCATCAACTGGTGCAGCTCGAGCGCCTTGACCACCGAATCGTAGAAGCCCGGTTGCGCGAACTGCAGCGGCGAGACGTTCACGCCGACCTGCACGGGGGCGTAGGCGAGGCGCTGCCACTCGCGCACCTGGCGGCAGGCCTGATGCAGGACCCAGGTGCCGAGCTGGACGATCTGCCCGCTCTGCTCGGCGAGCGGCACGAACTCGCTGGGCGGCACGTGGCCCCACTCGGGGTGGGTCCAACGGAGCAGCGCCTCGAACTTGCGCACCTCGCCGGTCCGCAGGTCGTGCAGCGGTTGGTAGACCAGCGACAGCGCGTCGTCCTGCAGCGCCGAGCGCAGGTCGCGCTCCAGCGCCCGCTGCCGCTCGAGCTGCGCGTCGGTCTCGCCGAGGTACTGCTGGACGCCGTTCTTGCCGGAGCGTTTGACGCGGTACATCGCGCTGTCGGCGTGGCGCAAGAGCCCGTCCGGATCGCTCGCGTCGTTCGGGAACACCGAGATGCCGATGCTGACGGTCACGCGGAAGGCCTGGTCGAGAATGTGGAACGGGGCGACCAGGTCGGCCTGCAGCTTCTGCGCGACGTACGACGCGACCTGCGGGTCGTCGAGCTCCTCGACCAGCAGCACGAACTCGTCGCCGCTGATCCGCGCGATGAAGTCGCTCTTGCGCACCACGCGGCGCAGCCGGTCGGCCAGCTGCCGGAGCAACTCGTCGCCCGCCTCGTGGCCGATCGTGTCGTTCAGGACCTTGAAGCCGTCGACGTCGATGAACAGCACCGCGAGGCGCGAGCGCTTCGCACGCGCCGCCGCCAGCGAGCCTTGCAGGCGGCCCTGGAGCGCGAACCGGTTGGGCAGCTCGGTCAACGGGTCGAGCGACGCGAAGCGCTCGGCGGTCTCGATGCGCGCGTGGGCCCGCACGTAGGCTTCCTTGAAGCCGATGAACGCTTGCGTGAGCGCGAGCAGCACGCCGTTCGCCAGGTTGAGCTGGATGAGCGCCGAGACGACGCCGAGGCTGCGCGATGGCAGGTCGGGCGAGAGCGCGTACGCAAGCGTGACGGCGAGGACGCTCGTGGTGAAGGCGACCGAGATGTAGCGCCCGAGGCGCACGTGCGGGAGCACGAACGACAGCAGGTAGATGACCGGGACCCAGAAGAAGCTCTCCGTCAGCTCGGCCTGGACCTTCACGGCGCCCAGGTCGAAGAACAGCAGGTACACCAGCTTCGACAGCAGGAACGCGCTGGTGCCCGCCACGATCGTCAGCACGACGAACGTGAGCGCCCTCCGGCGCACGGCGAGGATCAGGTGCAGCGCGACCAGCACGATCGACATGACCGGGTAGACGAGCGCATCGTACGGCGTCGCCTGACCGCTCGGCCCATCGAGCGCCCACCCGACCACGAACGCCAAGACCCCGAACGGGAGCGCCATGAGCAGCGTCCGCTGCCAGCGGGCGGCGTACGAGGCGTCAGCCGCGGGGCTCGACGCGGGGTCGGGAACGACGAGCGACATGCCGTCACCCTACGGACGCGCCGTCACGCGGTTCTGACACGGCGGGCGGCGGGTGGAGGGCTTGGACGCCGCGGGCGGCAGAGGGCGGCAGCGGGTTGCTGCGGGCAGCTACAGGTCG
>JARGGE010000532.1 GCA_029210865.1 Trueperaceae bacterium | reverse complement strand
GCCGGACAGTTGCGGATCGTGCGTCATCGTGGTGACCTCCTGCCCGTGGGACGGGCGAACCCGAAGGCGCGCTCGGCGTCCCGAGGGACCTTCTCACCGCTCATCGTGCCACACGCCCCGAGACCGAGTACGTCGCGCCGCGCCCCATCTCGGGCGCGCGAGGCCGGGTCGTTCAGGCCGCCTGGGTGAAGGCGGCGTAGCGCTCGAGCAGCGCCAGCCCGGCGCCGTCGCGCAGCACCTCGAGCGCCCGCGCGACGCCCGTGGGCAGGTCGGGTGCGCGGCCGGCGAGGTAGAGCGCCGCGCCCGCGCCGAGCGCCACGACGTCGCGCCGCGCGTCGACCACCCGACCGGCGAGGATCGCGCGCGTGACGGCGGCGTTCGTCGCCGCGTCGCCACCCAGGATCGCCTCCCGTGGCGCCGGGGGCACGCCCAGCTCCTCCGGCCGGACGGTGTAGGTCTCGATGCGGCCGTCCTCGTGCAGCTCGCTGACGCGCGACGGCCCCGAGAGCGCCAGGTCGTCGAGGCCGTCGCCGTGCACGACGAGCGCCCGTCGGATCCCGAGCCCGCGCAGCACCTCGGCGATCGGCGCCGTCCAGGCCTCGTCGTAGACGCCCATCAGGTGGTGGGTGGCACCGGCGGGGTTGGTGAGCGGGCCAAGGTTGTTGAAGATCGTGCGCGCCTGCAGATCGGCGCGGATCGGCGCGACGAAGCGCATGGCGGGGTGGTGCGAGCGCGCGAAGACGAAGCCGATCCCCAGCGTCTCGATCGCCTCGGCGAGCCGCTCGGGGGCGACCTCGAGGCGCACCCCTAGGGCTTCGAGCAGGTCGGCCGACCCCGAGCGCTTGGTCACCCCGCGGTTGCCGTGCTTGGCGATTCGCACGCCGTCGGCGGCGGCGACGAACGTGGCGGTGGTGCTGACGTTGATCGTCGAGATGCCGGTGCCGCCGGTGCCGCAGGTGTCGAGCAGCGGCCCGTCGACGCGGACGGGCACGTGCACGGCGCGCTCGCGCATCGCCTGGGCGAAGCCGATGATCTCGTCGACCGTCTCGCCGCGGGTGCGCAGCGCTGCGAGCAGCGCCGCCGCCTGCATCTGCGACAGGTCGCCGTCCATGAGCCGACCCATGACGCCGCGCGCCTCGTCGGTGGTGAGCCGTGCGCCGTCGAAGACCCGCGCCAGCAGCGTGCCGGTGGCGACGTCGCTCATCGCGTCCCCCCCGCCGCGGCGGGCGCGGCGTCCCGGACGCCGCGTGCGTACGCGCCCTCGAGCGCCCAGGTGAGGTCGCGGCCGACCGCGGCGGTCAAGCCGTCGCGGTCGGCGTAGCGGCCCAAACGCGCCGCCGCCGCCGCGCCCCGGCGCTCGACGCCCGCCAGCCGCTTGCCCCAGCGGACCGCGCGCGCCGTGCCCGTCCAGAGCGCCACGCGCCGCTGCGGGTGCAGGCGGACGAAGGTCCAGGCCGCGCGCCCCATCGCCTCGTGCTTGCGCAGGAGCCCGCCCAGCGTCGGACGGTCCTCGTGCCGCACCACCACGTCGTCCGCGAGCCGCACGCTCAGGCCCGTCCGATGCAACCGCCAGCCCATCTCCATGTCCTCCCAACCGTACCCCTCGAAGGCGGTGGTGAAGCGTTCGCCACGCAGCGCGGCGCGCTCGACCAGCAGCGCCGCGAACCAGAACCCGCCCGGCCCCATCGGCGCCCCGCCGCGGTGCCGCCGCGCGCCCCCCTCCAGCCGCGCCCGCCAGGCGGCCTGGACCGGCGTGCGCACCAGCTCGTCCGGCACCGTC
>JARGGE010000531.1 GCA_029210865.1 Trueperaceae bacterium | reverse complement strand
CCGAGGCGCGCCGCAGCCGCTGGTGCCGCGGCATCGACCAGAGCTTCCTCGCTAAGATCGAGCGCCAGCGCCCGAGCGACCTCGAGGAGATGAACCGCGCCTGGTACGGCTACCACAACCGCGCGCCGCAGCACTACGACCACACCCGCTACCACGGGGTGAACCTCCACAACGTCTGGTTCCGCGGGACGGTCGAGTACCGCTGGTTCGAGGCGACCCTGCACGCCGGCAAGGTCAAGGCCTACATCCAGTTCGCCCTGGCCCTGAGCGCCAAGGCGATCAACGCCCGCGCGAGCAGCAGCAAGCGCCGCGACTTCAACCCCGCGACCGCCAAGTACGACTTCCGGGTCTTCCTCCTGAAGCTCGGCCTGATCGGCGACGAGTTCAAGACGGCGCGCTTGCACCTGATGGCGCGCCTCGAGGGCTCCGCCGCCTGGAAGGGCGAGCGGCGCGACACGGTCGCCTACCGGGCGGCGCAGGCGTGAGCCCCGGCTCCCCGCGGGGCCGGCCGCGAGCCGGCCGCGTGGGGGGCGGAGGGCGCCCGAGCGCCGTCGCCTGTCGCGGGTCCTCATGGCGCGCGCGGGCGCCCTCCAAGGGGCTGAAAGCCAAGGAGAACGGAGACGACCACGGCTGGACTTCGACGAGAGAGGAAGCGATGTACGACACCCAGAAGAACGCTCGACGAGGAGCACCCTTGACCCACCTCTACTTCGCCTACGGCTCGAACCTGGACGGCGCGCAGATGCGCCGCCGGTGCCCGAGCGCGCGCCTGGTCGGGGCCGCCATCCTGGACGGCTACCGCCTCGGCTTCGCGGGCCAGAGCGCGGCGTGGGGCGGCGGCGTGGCGACGGTGGTGCGCGACCGCGAGGGCCGCGTGCCCGGGCTCGTGTGGGCGCTCGCGGCCGAGGACCTCGACCGGCTCGACCGCTTCGAGGGCCACCCGGTCGCCTACGCCCGGCGGCGCCTGCTGGTCGAGCTCGATCGCGGCGCCCGCCGCCGCGCCCACGTCTACGTCAAGGACGCCGCCGAGGCGACGCTCCCGACCGAGGCCTACTTCGGCGTCCTCTGGCGCGCCTACCAGGAGCACGGCTTCGACGAGCTCGGCCTCGCCCTCGCGCTCGGAGGCGAGCGATGATCCCGACGACGCGCACCCGGGTCTTCGTCTACGGCACGCTGCGCCGCGGCGAGCCGAACCACCACCTGCTCGACGCCCGCATGCTGCTGCGCGCCGGCCGGACCGAGCCGCGCTTCACCCTGGTGAGCCTCGGCGCGTTCCCGGCGATGATCGACGGCGGCGAGACGGCCGTCGTGGGCGAGGTCTACGACGTCGACGCCGTCACCCTCGCGGCGCTGGATCGGCTCGAGGGCCACCCGCGCTTCTACCGGCGCCGGCCGATCCGCCTCGCCGACGGCGACGAGGTCCTGGCCTACCTGCTCTCGCCGGAGCAGGTCCGCGGACAACCCCGCATCCCCAGCGGCGACTGGCTGGACGCGAACCCCAAGGAGAACTGGCGATGAGAATCCGAATGATGGCCGACGGCCGGGTGCTCGAGGGCACCGCCAAGCAGATCGCCGAGGCGATGCACGCGCTCGCCTTCGGGCAGGAGAACCGCACGCTGTCCGAGTACATCGACTGGGCGGTGGACCAGGCCCGGCGCATGAACGAGATCGACCTCGAGGTCGAGGGCGACACCGACGACGAGAAGGCGCAGTCCCTCGTGCGCGCGATGCTCGCGGCGGGGCTCGCCGAGAAGCTGTGAGCGGCGGCGAGCTCCGCGAGGTCAAG
>JARGGE010000530.1 GCA_029210865.1 Trueperaceae bacterium | reverse complement strand
GCCCGCTGCGTCCGCGAGCTGGGCGCGCGGGTCACGACCGGTGGGCCCCGTCGCGTCGCGCACGACTATGTGCTATATGTGCCTCCTGAGGAGGACGCGCCGTGCCCCAGCTTCACCTCTACGTCCCGGACGACGTCGCCGAAGCGCTGCGCGCACGCGCTCGCGAGCGCGGGACGAGCGTCTCGAAGCTCCTCGCCGAGATCGTCACCCGCGACGCGCAGCGAGCGTGGCCCGAGGGTTGGCTGGACCGCGTGGCCGGGGCGTGGCCCGATCCCTGGCCGACGGTCGACGACCCGCCGCCGGAAGACCGGCGTCCGTTCTAGGTGCTCCTGCTCGACGCCAACGTCTGCATCGACGTCCTGCGCGGCCGTCCGGACGTGGCCGCGCGGCTCGAGGCGCACGGGCCCGCCGGGCTGTTCCTGTGCTCGGTGGTCAAGGCAGAGCTCGCGTTCGGCGCGCGCCTCACGTCCGAACCGCTCCGCGCCGCCGACGCGGTCGATGCGTTCTGCGACCCCTTCGTGTCGCTGCCGTTCGACGACGCCTGCATCGACGCGTACGCCCGCCTCCGCGCCGACCTTCGCGCTGCCGGGAGCTCGATCGGCGCCAACGACCTCGCGATCGCCGCGATCGCGGTCACCCATGGCCTCGGGTTGGTCAGCGACGACCGCGCGGCGTTCGCAAGGGTACCCGGGCTCGCGGTGGCGTCGTGGCGGGACGCCTGAGCTCGGGCCGGCCGTAGCGGCACGGCACCGAGGGCCGACGGTCACACGCGCCCGTGCGGCGTGACGCCCCGGTGCGCACGACCCGTGGCGCGCCCTAGCATGAGGCGCGTCGCCACGACGCGGCCGCGCGCCGGACCTTGAGGCGCCGAACGGTCGGCCCGACCGCTGCGCGCCCCGCGCCCGACGACGCCCCAGGAGGCGATCGGGATGACGCGCGCACGCGCCCCTTGGCTCCTCACCCTCGGCCTCGTGGCCCTGACGCTGCCCATGGCTGCATGGGCCAACGACACGCAACGCCTGATCGTCGACGCCGGCCTCAACCTGGGGCTGTGGCAGGCGCAGGTCGAGACGTTCGGCACGCCCGCCACCGACGCGTCGCAGGTGGGCTACGCGAACGACGCCTACGCCGCGGTCGACCTGGTGCGGCAGCGGCTGCGGCCACCCTTCGCCGACCTCGACCTGGCGTCGGTGCTGGAGGCCATCGCGCGGTACCCGGAGCGGACCGCCGACCTACCCGCGCGGCAACGCGCCGTCGAGGTCGCGCAGATCCACGACCGCTACCGCGCGCGCCTCGCCGTCGCCTACCTCTCGACCACCGGTGTCTTCATGGCGAGCACCTGCGACGCCGCGTTCCTCGACGTGGGCTACCACCTGGGTCGCGCCCAGATGGCGGCCTTCGCCGGCGACGACGCGCTCCTGGCCAACGCCCGCTCGATGCTGCTCCAGGCGATCCGCACCGGCCTCGACGCCGCCCGCGACCTCCGCTGCGGCTTCAACCTCGAGGACGTCTGGGGCGGCCTCGGGGTGGCCGCGCCGCGAGCCGTGAGGTGGCGCCCGCGATCGCGTCTCCCGCCTACTGCGCCGTGTAGCCCCCGTCGACCAGGTGGTAGGAGCCGGTGACGAACGAGACGTCGTCGGAGGCTAGGAAGGCGATCAGCGCGGCGACCTCCTCGGCGCGGCCGAGCCGCCCGACGGCGTGCTTGCCGGCCAGCATCTCGAGCGTCGCCTCGTCGAGCGCCCCCGCGACCAGCGG
Organism: Trueperaceae bacterium; assembly: GCA_029210865.1. Lineage (GTDB taxonomy): Bacteria > Deinococcota > Deinococci > Deinococcales > Trueperaceae > JAABTL01. The sequence goes on along the minus strand of JARGGE010000530.1, from coordinate 40 downwards.
GGTGGCGATGAAGCCGGGGCCCACCGCGTTCACGCGGATG
>JARGGE010000052.1 GCA_029210865.1 Trueperaceae bacterium | reverse complement strand
GTCGCGCGCGTGGTCGTGTCGATCAACGGTGGCCAGGACCGCACCCCCGAGGTGGTCGCGGCCACGCTCGAGGGGCACGGCTTCGTCCTCGCCGAGGGCCGCGCGTGGGTTCCGGCGCGCCTGCCCATCGACCGCTGGACGCGCGCGGACGGCGACCCCGACGTCGTCGTCGTGCACCACCCGCAACCGATCGGCAAGGCCGACAGCCTCAACCTGATCGTCGAGGGCGGCCTGATCGAGACCGAGCGCGTGCTGGTGATGGACGGCGACACGGTGCTCGACGACGGCTTCGTCGCGGCGATCCGCGACGGCTTCTACCGGCTGCGGCGGGTGCGCGAGGGCCGGCGCTGGCGCTGGCTGCTCGAGGACGTCGCCCTGCTGTCGGGCGCGGTCACCTCGCTGCGGTCGTCGTCGCCGACGGCAGCATCGGACCTGATCCGCAGCGCGCGGGCGGCCGAGTACGCCTTCGCCGTGGTCGTCCGACGCGGGCAGACGGCGCGCGTCGGTCGCGGCGGCGTCTTCGGCGCCAGCCGGCTCTTCACCGTGGTCGGCTGCGGCTTCGTGGCGCGGGCCGACGCCTTCCCGATGCCGTGCGACACCCTGACCGAGGACCACGACTTCACGATGCAGGTGCAGCAGGGCGCGTCCTCCGAGCGCGAGGTCGAGCTCGACGGCCTCCACCTGCGCGGCTTCCGGGTGGTCGTCGACGGCGTCGAGCGCCCCTTGCGCGACGTGGTCGACGCGCCCTCGGTGACGCTCCGGCGCACCGCCGACGCGCGCTTCGAGGCCGGTGCGGCGATGGCCACCGAGGACCCGCCGCGCCTGACCGGCTACCTCCACCAGGTCGAACGCTGGGTGGGCGGCGCGCTCGAGGTCGTCGCCAAGCGCGCCGTGGTGGCGAGCCGGCGGCGGGCGCTCACCCCGAACGTGCGCTTCACGCTCCTCGCCGCGCAGTTCGAGAACCTGGTCGGTCTGCTCCTGCTCCTCGCCCTGCCGGGCGTCCTGGGCTTGCAGTGGCCGCTCGTCGGCCCGGGCAGCGTCGCGCGCGCCGCGGCCATCTGGTGGCTCGCCGACGTGGCCGTCACCGGGACGCTCGTCTTCCTGGGCTTCTGGACCCAGGCGCGGGTGCTCGGGCACGGACGCCGTGGCTCCTGGCGGCGGGCCCTCACCCGCACCGTCTTCGGGATCGGGCCGCTGCTCCTGTTGCGGCCGATCAACGCGCTCGCCTACGCCACCTCGCTGTCGACGGTAGTGCCACGGTTGGCGGAGTGGTGGCGGCCGCGCCGCGACCCGAAGGCGACCGTGGTGTGGGAGCGGCCCGCGTCGGCGCCGCGGGCGCTGCATCGCCGTACGGTCCGCGTCGCGGGGGTCATGACCTCGGTCGCCGGCACCGGCTTCCTGCTCGCGGTATGGCCCGGTATGGCGGCCGACCTCGCGGGGCGCGTGCCCTACCGAGCCGTCCACGGGACGCCGATCGTCGAGCTCGCCGACCACGCGGTGCTGCCGGTGGTGGCGCTCGACGCGTGGCGGGTGCCGGAGACGGCCTTCTCGATCCGCGTGGCCGAGGGGTACGGCGCGAGTGGCGATGTCCTCCCCGGCGAGCCCGACGGTGGCCTCGCGCAGGTCGAACCCGCACCTCTGGTGCACGCCTTCTGCGCCCCGGAGTCGGTCGTGCGGGCGGCGCCGGAGCGGCGCTCGTTGACGGCCGAGGCGCTCGCCTACCAGCCGCTCGGCGCCTGGGGGCTCATGACGCTCGCGCGGCTCGTCCCGATCGCGCACCCGCTCGAGGAGGCGGCGACCGCGTACGACGTGTCCGCCACCCACGTGCTGCAGGTGCTGCTCAACGAGTCCTACCTCGACCCGCTCGCCGAGGGGCCGACCGACGACCTCGGCCTCTCGCAGGTGACCGCGGACGCGCTCCGGCTGCTCCAAGCGCTGTCCACCGACCCGACGTCGGGCTTCGCCAACCCCGGCCTGTTCGCGCGCGCCTTCAGCGTCTACGACCCCGAGTTCTCGGTCTGCGCCGGTGCGGCCAAGCTCGCCTGGGCCCGCAGCCAACCCGGTGGCGACGACCCGGAGGTCGCCTACGCGCGCTACGTCAACCCCCGCGAAGGCGTCGTCTCGGGACGGGTGAGCGATCGGCACCGGCCGCTGGTCGACGCCTTCGTGGCGGTGGGTCCGATGGCCGAGACGCTGGGCGCCGTCTTCGAGGCGTACCGCCGCGATCCGGCCACGGTGGCCGCGCCCGAACGGGCGCTGCTCGACGTCGCCGCCGAGGTCGCCTCCGGGGCGCTCGACGTCGAGGGTGCCTACCGGCGCGTGGCCGCGCTGGTGGTCGACCTCGGGATCGAGGAGCCCGGCTTCTACGAGCGGGTGCTGCTCGGGCTCTACGGCGAGTACGCGCGGAGCACCAGCCCCGAGACGCTGCTCGCCGAAGCGCGCTGAGAAGCCGCAGAACCGGCGGGCGTGGCGGACGCCGAGATCGGGCGTTCGGTCAGTCGAGGGCGTCGAGCGAGGATCGGAAGGCGCGGAGCGAGGCCGAGGAGCTCTCGACCCGCCAGTCCGCCTCCTTCTCCATGTCGAACCAGACGATCGCTTCCATGCGCGGGAAGGCGGTGGTGGCGAACATGTCGCGGATCCACGCGGCCTTGTCCCCGCCGACGTCGGTGCTCGCGGTCTCGGCGATCCAGATGGGCTGCGGCCCGAGCGCCTCGAGGCGGGCGTAGCCGCCGGCGAAGACGTCCTCGAACGAGCGCCAGCCGATGTTCGATCGGGTGTCGCCCCAGTTGTAGCCGCTGAGGGCGAGGACGTCGACGTGGTCGGTGCCGGGGTAGTAGTGCTCCATGCGGTTGTCGTCGGTGCGGGGTTCGTCGGTGACGTTGGGGCTCCAGACCCAGCGGACGTTGGTGGCGCCTTCGTGGTCGAAGAGGGTGGTGAGGTGGGTCCAGGCGTCGCGGAGGGCTTGGGGGTCGCCGTTCCAGGGGACCCAGTCGCCGTTCATCTCGGGGAAGGGGCGGAGGTAGACGGGGCTGTGGGCGTCGCGGATGCCGTGGGCCCAGGTGCGGAGGTAGTCGTCGTAGCGGCCGGCGGCGATGTCGTGGAGGTCGTGGTTCATGGGTTGCCAGCTGATGAGCGGCACGCGACCGCCGGTCGAAGCGGCGGCGACCAAGGCCGGGTCGTACGCGTGGTCGAAGCTCATGAACCAGTGCACCACGGCCAGCCGCTCGCCGAGCGCGGTCTCGAGCTGCACGACGGGCTCCATCCCGCCCCAGACGCCGCCGTACGTGAAGGCGCCGAAGTGGACGTAGCTGGCGAGAGGTTCGGTGCTGCGGACGGCGGCGAACACGTCGGGGGCCTCCTGGGCGCCACAGCCCGTCGTGGCGACGAGGACGCTCGCGAGGAGCAGGGCGCGCGCGGCTCGGTCGGCCCAGGCCGAACGCCGGGGACGGCGGTCGGCGGTGCGGCGAGGTTCGGCGTGCGCGCGCTCGGACATCGTGGCCTTCGGACCCCGGATCGGGGGGTGGGCACGTGAACCGGCGGCGGCGTGAACCCGCGACGTGCGTCCCAATGGCCGGTTGCGCTACTCGCTCCATCTGCTCCAAGCGCCCAAATGCAGAGCAGACTTCATCGCGTCCATCGAACCCGGCTGGCGCCGGGCGCCCGAGCGGTTCGGGCGGTGGGTGCGCGCGACCCTCACGGGTCTCGCTCTGGGCGCCAGCGGCTGTTGGGAGTGGGACGACTCGAAACGGCCGGTTGCGCTACTCGCTCCACCTACCTCAAGCGCCCAGATACGAGGCAGGTTTCATCGCGTCCGTACACGAGGTCGAAACCTCGTGCACCCAGTCTACGCCCGGGTTCTTACGGGGTTATGACATCCTTCGCGCCGCGGCCGCCGGCCCCGGGGTCGTCGGGGCGACCGTCGCATCGCCCTCGGCCGGTACCTTGGGGGGACGACGCGCGCAACGCGACCCCGAGACCCGGACCCTCCGCGGACCGTGTCCTGGGCGCACGTTCCCGCGACGCGTCGAGGAGGTCGCCATGCTGCGGTTCGACGACAAGGTGGCCATCGTGACCGGCGGCGGCGGCGACATCGGGCGCGCCGCCTCGCTGACCCTCGCGCGCCAGGGCGCCAAGGTCCTGGTGGTCGACGTGAACCAAGAGGCGATCGAGGCCACCGTCGCCGCGGTGCGCGCGGCCGGCGGCACCGCCGAGGGGCAGCGCGCGGACGTGAGCAAGGCGGCCGAGTGCGAGGCCTACGCCCAGAAGGTGGTCGACCTGTGGGGCGCCATCGACGTCTTCTTCAACAACGCCGGCATCGAGGGACCCGCTGGGCCCATCCAGGACTACCCGGAGGCCGCCTTCGACCAGGTGTGGGCGGTGAACGTCAAGGGCGTGTTCCTGGGCCTGAAGGCCGTCATCCCGCGCATCCGCGACGGCGGCGCCATCGTCAACACGGCCAGCGTCGCCGGCCTGCAGGGTTCGCCGGGGCTCGTCGGCTACATCGCCTCGAAGCACGCGGTCATCGGCATCACCCGCACCGCCGCCCTCGAGCTGGCCGCCCGGAACGTGCGGGTCAACGCCGTCTGCCCCGCGCCCATCAAGGGCCGCATGATGACGAGCATCGAGGCCAACGTCGGGGCGACCGAGGAGGACGCCTTCAAGGGCGTCGTCCCGATGGGCCGCTACGGCGCGCCCCAGGAGGTCGCGAACCTCGTCGTGATGCTGCTCTCGGACGAGGCGAGCTACGTGACCGGCGGGTCCCACACCGTCGACGGCGCGACCACCGCCGCCTGAGCACGGACGCTCCAAGGGTCCCGTCGGTGGTTCGCCGCCGACGGGACCGCCCCGTTCAGCCCGCGGCCACCGTCGCGACCACGCGGTCGATGGCGGCGTCGAGGACCTGCCGGGAGGTGGCGACGTTGAAGCGCGCGAAGCCGGCGCCGCCCGTGCCGTAGTCGCCGCCGGCGTTCAGGCCGACGCGACCGCGCGCGAGCAGCGCGGCGGCGGGGTCGTCGCCGAGGCCGGTCGCCCGGAAGTCGAGCCACACCAGGTAGGTGCCCTCGGGTGCGTACGCGCGCACCGCGGGGGCCTCGGCCGCCAGGCGCGCGAGCAGGTGGTCGCGGTTGGCGCGCAGGTAGCCGAGCGCGGCGTCGAGCCACGCGTCGCCCTCGCGGAAGGCCGTCAGGGCTGCGACCTGGCCCATGATGTTGACGCCCGGCTGCGAGTAGCCGGCGATCTGTTTGACGCGAGCGAGCAGCGCCGGGTTCTCGGCGATCAGGAAGCCGACCTTGAAGCCGGCGAGGTTGAAGGCCTTGGTCGGCCCGTACATGGTGATCGTCCGCTGCGCCACCTCGGGCGCGAGCGAGGCGAAGGGCACGTGGCGACCGTCGAACACCAGGTCGGCGTGCAGCTCGTCGCTGATCACCCACAGGCGGTGCTCGAGCACCACCTCGGCGAGCGCCTCGAGCTCGGTGCGGGTGAACACACGGCCGGTGGGGTTGTGCGGGTTGCAGAACAGGAGGGCGCGGGTGGCCGGGGTGATCGCTGCGCGCAGCTGGTCGAGGTCCATGACGTAGCGCGCGCCGTCGTCGAGCATCGGGTTCTCGAGCACAGCCCGCTGGCTCTGGCGGATCGCGGCGAAGAACGGCGGGTAGATCGGCGGCTGCACCACCACCTGCTCGCCCGGTCCGGTGGTGGCGAGGGTGCCGAGGAAGAGTCCGGGGATGATGCCGGCCAGCGGGTGCACCGCGTCCGGCGCGACGTGCCAGTCGAAGCGGCTCGCGAGCCGGTCGGTGAGCGCGTCGATCAGGCCGGGGGTGCCGCCGAAGGGCGGGTAGCCGTAGCTGCCGTGGTCGAGGTGCGCGTGCAGCGCCTGGCGGATCGGTTCCGCGGGCGGGAAGTCCATGTCGGCGACCCACACGGGCAGCACGTCGGGGTCGTAGCGCAGCCACTTGCCGGAGGGCTTGGCGCGCATGCTGGCCTCGGTGGGGGCGTCGAAGGCGGTGGCGGGGTCGACGGGATCGGTCATGGCGCGCATGGTATCGCGCGCCCCGAGCGTCGCGCCTCGAGGCGCTGGGCGGTAGCCTGGGGTATGCGCCTCGAGATCCGCGTGCCCGACTGGGCGCGCTCCGTCTACAGCGACCTCACCGACATGCACCGCGCCCCCCATCCGGTCGATGCCGGGAAGGTCGCGCGCTTCACGCTGGAGCTGCCCGACGACGTCCGCTTCGAGTACGCCTTCGTCGATGGCGACGGTCGCGTGCGCGCCGACCCCGATCGCGGCGCCAACGGCGCCAACCCCTGGTACCCCGAGGTCACCGAGGTCCGCGGCCCGGCGTACCGACCCCACCCGCTCGCCGACCCGCCCGCGAGTGAGCCCGCATGGCGCGTGCGCCGCCACAAGCTGGCCTCGCGGGCCTCCGGCGGCGACCGGCGGGTGACGGTCGTCTCGCCCCCGGACGTCGCGGGACCGCTGCCGGTGGTCGTGCTCCACGACGGCGTCGCCTACCAGCGCCTCGCGCGCGCCGCCGACGTGCTGGCCGAGCTGGTGCGCCAGGGGCGGGGGCGGCCGGCGCACCTGGCGTTCCTCGAGCCGGGCGACCGTCAGGTCGAGTACGCCTGGGACGAGCGCCACGTCCGCTTCGTGCACGACGAGGTGCGCCCGCTCGTCGCCGAGCACCACGCGACCGGCGCGGGGTGGTGGGCGCTGGGCGCGAGCCTGGGCGGGCTCGCCGCGGCCACCCTGGCCTTGCACGCGCCCGAGGACTGGACGGGAATCGTGGCGCAGGGCGGCGCCTTCCTCGGCACCCCCGACGACCGCCGCCACCACGGCACCGACGCCTCATGGCTGGCGGATCGTCTGGAGGGCGGGGCGGGCGCGCACCTGCGCTGGGTGCTCGACGTGGGCCGGCTCGACTGGCTGCATCCGGTCAACCAGCGCGTGCGGGACGCCCTCGCCGATCACGGCGCGGACGTCGCCTTCGCCGAGCGGAGCGCGGGCCACAACTGGGGGTGCTGGCGCGACGGCCTGGCGGACGCCCTGACCATCGCGCTGCGGCCCTGAGGCGCCCGCGCCGCGTCCCTCGCGCCGCCTCCCCGGAGGGGGGGAGCGCGCGCTAGCATGGGACCCATGAGCTACCGCATCGAGAAGGACACCATGGGCGAGGTCCGCGTGGCCTCCGACCGCTACTGGGGCGCGCAGACCCAACGATCGCTCGAGAACTTCCGCATCGGCGTGCAGCGCATGCCGACGCCGGTCATCCGCGCCTTCGCGGTGCTCAAGAAGGCCGCGGCGCTCACCAACGCCGACCTGGGCGTGCTCGATGCCTCCAAGGCGAACATGATCGCCGAGGTCTGCGACGAGATCCTGGCCGGCACCCTCGACGACCATTTCCCGCTGGTCGTCTGGCAGACCGGGTCCGGCACGCAGTCGAACATGAACGTCAACGAGGTCGTCAGCAACCGCGCGATCGAGAAGGTCGGCGGGACGCTCGGCAGTAAGGACCCCATCCACCCGAACGACGACGTCAACAAGTCGCAGTCCTCGAACGACACCTTCCCGACGGCGATGCACGTCGCCGCGTACGGCGAGGTCGTCGGCGCGCTGCTGCCCAAGCTGCGCAAGCTGCACGCCGCGCTGGCCGAGAAGGCCCGCGACTTCGACCACGTGGTCAAGATCGGCCGCACGCACCTGATGGACGCGACGCCCATCACCCTGGGTCAGGAGTTCTCCGGCTACGCCGCGCAGGTCGCCAAGTCGATCGAGGCCGTCGAGCACACGTTGCCGCACCTGGCCGAGCTGGCGCTCGGCGGCACCGCGGTGGGCACCGGCCTCAACGCCCCCAAGGGCTTCGCCGAGCAGGTCGCGGCCAAGATCGCCGAGCTCACGGGCCATCCGTTCGTCACCGCCGAGAACAAGTTCGAGGCGCTCTCGGCGCACGACGCGATGGTGGAGACCTCCGGGGCGCTCAAGCGCACGGCGGTGGCCCTGATGCACATCGGCAACAACGTGCGGCTGCTCGGTTCGGGACCGCGCTGCGGCATCGGCGAGATCCGGCTACCCGAGAACGAGCCCGGCTCGTCGATCATGCCCGGCAAGGTCAACCCCACCCAGGCCGAGGCCCTGACGATGGTGTGCGCCCAGGTGATCGGCAACGACGCCGCCATCGCGGTGGCGGGCACCCACGGGCACTTCCAGCTCAACGTCTTCAAGCCGGTGATGATCCACAACCTGCTGCAGTCGATCGCGCTGCTCGCCGACGCGTCCGACAGCTTCGTCGACCACTGCGTGGTGGGCATCGAGGCCGACCCCGAGCGCGCCCGCAAGCACCTCGACGAATCGCTGATGCTGGTGACCGCCCTCAACGCCAGCATCGGCTACTACAAGGCGGCCGAGATCGCCCAGAAGGCGCACCGCGAAGGGCTCACGCTCAAGGGGTCCGCGCTGGCGCTCGGCTACCTCACCGAGGCCGAGTTCGACGCCGCGGTGGTGCCGGAGCGGATGCTGGGGCGCTAGTCGCGCGCGGTCGCGAAGCGACCGCAACGCGCCGCAGGCGCTGGGCCGAAGGCCCGCGCCGTCGCGGCGCGCGTTACTGGCGCCGGTCGAGCACCTCGGCGTCCTCGGGCAGGTAGGTGACCTCGGCGAGCGTCAAGCCCTGATCGCGAGACCACTCGACGAAGCGCAGGTCGGCGAAGACGGCGTCGCCCGCGCGGAAGAAGACGAGCCGGATGGGGTCCCACGTGTCGCTGGTCACCGTGGCCAGGACCACCTGCATCTGCGCGTCCGGATCGCGGTTCGTGAAGCGCACGGTGACGACGTCGCCGGCGTCCTCCTCGATCGTGGCGTCCCAGCCGGCGAACACGGCGGCGAGGTCGAGCGACAGCGGCAGCGAACCGTCGGCGCTCGGCTCGAGCAGGCCGCCGAAGGCGTCGGGGTCGGAGGTGTCGTAGAGGCTCACCTGGTTCGTCAGGAAGGTGTAGTTGCGCACCTCGTCGCCCACCACGACGATCTGGTTGTCGGCGATCGCGTCCGGCTGGACGATGTAGAGGCCGATGGCGGGCTCGGACGGGATCGCGAGCACCTCGACCTCGAGGCGGAAGGTCTGGCCGGCTTCGTCGATCAGTTCGCCCTCGAGCACGAAGGAGAGGTCGGCGATCGCGGCGGCGCTGGCCTCGAGCGCCGCGAGGACCTCGGCGACGTCGCGGGTCTGTGCGTGGGCGCCGGGCACGAGCGAGGCGAGCACGACGAGGGCGAGCGCGAGCCGTCGCGCGATGGGGCGGGGGGCACGGGTGCGGTGCATGCGCCGAGTATCGCCCACCAGGCGATCGCGCATCGTCGGCGAACGTGAAGAGGGCTTCAGCGAACCCGCACGCGGGGGCCGGGGGCCCCGGTGCTAGCGTGGGAGCAGAAAGGGGGCATCATGCTACGAAGCTCCTCGCGTCCCACGCGTTCGTTCCCGCGCACCGCGCTCGCCGCGGTCGCCCTGCTCCTCGTCGGTTCGCTCCTCGGCGCGGCCCTCGCCCAGAACGTCGTCATCAGCCCGCGCTCGATCGTCGTCAACCCGGTCCCGGGGTTCGAGCTCGACGTGTGGGTCGATCGCGACCCCAGCGGCCGCGACACGCCCGCGTACGAGATCGGCGAGGCCATGCGCGTCTCCGTCCGGTCGTCGGTCGACGCGTACGTCTACCTGTTCAGCCTCTCCGCCGACGGCGAGGTCGTGCAGGTCTTGCCGAACCGGTACGACGCCAGCAGCACCGACCCGTTCGTCGCTGCCGGCACCACCCGCACCTTCCCGCCCGCCGGCGCGCGCTACCAGTACAACATCGCCCCGCCGCGTGGCCTCGCGAAGGTGATCGCCGTCGCCAGCCGCCGGCCGCTCGACACGTCGACCCTGGCGGCCTTCCGTTCCGAGGCCGACTTCGCCTCGTCCAACCTCGGTGAAGCGGGCTTCGCGAGCGCGCTGCGCATCATCGTGACGCCGTTGCCGCAGAACGACTGGGTCTCGGCCACGGCGCTCTATTACGTCGGCTCGCGCCCCAGCCAGGGCGCCTACGGCACCCTGTCGGTCACCAGCCAACCGAGCGGGGCCGCGGTCTACGTCGACGGCGCCTTCGCCGGGTACACGCCGCTCGCCTACGGGCTGCGTCCGGGCAACTACGACGTCGAGGTGATCTCGGAGGGGCGTTCGCAGACCGAGCGCGTCCAGATCCGCCCCGACCGCACGACCGAGTTCGCCGCCACCTTCCGCCCCACCGTGCGCACGGGCAGCGTCCGCTTCACCAGCGAGCCGTCCGGGGCCGACGTGTACGTCGACGGCGCCTTCGTCGGCACGACGCCGATGAGCCCGATCGTGCTCGACGTCGGCGGGCACCGCGCCGAGTTCCGACGCGACGGCTACGACGTCTACCGCCAGGACTTCGAGGTCCGTGCCAACCAGGAGACGCGCGTCTCGGCCTCGCTGCGCGCCCAGGCGGGCACGCTCGTGCTCACCGCCAACGTCGGCGGCGCGCGCGTGTTCCTCGACGGCCGCGAGGTCGGCGTGGTCCCGAGCGGCACCGGCCGCTTGACGCTGCGCGATCTGGCCCCGGGCACCTTCGAGGTCACGCTCGTCGCGCCCGGCTACCGCACCTTGGTCGAGACCGTGCGCGTGACCGCGGGCCGGACCACCGAGGTGACGCTGCGCCAGACGCGCTTCTGATCCGCGGCCGCGGCGCCCGGTAGGCGCCGAGCCGAACGAGGGGCGCCGCGGTTTCGCACTGCGGCGCCCCCGCGGTATCCTGAGCGCACATGAGCACCCCCGGGGGTCGACCGCGCGAACGCCGCGTCGTGGCCGTCGTCCTCGCCGGCGGCGACCGCGACGATCGGCTCGCCCGCACCGTCGGCGCGGCCAGCAAGGCCCTGGTGCCGCTGCGCGACGTGCCGATGGGGGCGTACGTCGCCGCGGCGCTCCGTGCGAGCGGCGTCGTCGCCGACATCGTCTGGGTCGGCCCCACCGACGCGCTCGTGCGCCGGCTGGTCGACGCCGCCCTCCCGGCGGGCGACCGGCTCGTCGACTCGCTGACGCTGGGGGTGGGCGCCGCGCTCGGCCGCGACCCCGAGGCCCGGCTGCTCGTGGTCACCGCCGACGTGCCCTGGTGGGACGCCGAGGGCGTCCGCGCCTTCGTGACCGACGCGCCCGACGCCGACCTGGTGTACCCGGTGGTCGCCGAGGCCACCGCGCTCGCGCGCTTCCCGGACCAGAAGCGGACCTTCGTGCGCCTGGCCG